>CAYLXU010000001.1:0-17019 GCA_964388055.1 uncultured Candidatus Saccharibacteria bacterium
CTTGATAAATTCAATATTACGTGTTATAATCTTTTCAGCTCTTAGAAAGGGGAATGAGATACGCATGGACGTTTCTGTGACAGATAATAAGGATTTTGAACGTCGCAGGCAGGAACAGGAAGATGTTCTTAGAGAAATTGAGGAGGAGTTTTTAAAATCTCCAAAGCCCTTTGATTCTATGGGGCATGTGGTGAGCCATCTCGATGCTGACGAATTATCTTCTCTTTTGAGACAAAGTCATTTTTATGCAGGCGCTCGGTACGATATTCTTAAGATGTTAAAAACGGAGGTTCCCTTTACGGTTGTCAAAATGGCGGTTTTGGGGAGAGTTCGATGTTTTTGTTGCGGGCAAGAGATTTCTCTCTATTATGATGGGAAGAAATTTTTTCTAGAGAGTCCCTGTCCTTATCCAGAAGGAATTCCTCTCGCAGTAGAACTTAATATTCCATCCGGAGTAATGATGATTCGAGATGATTTGAGAGAAGACTTTGAGATACCCTGTATGCCGGAAAAATATGGAGATTTTTACAGTGCTAATTACCACATCGGTGCGGTGCGTACTTCGTTACTTGCGTCTGAATTTGGGTGTGCTCATTTCATGGTTGGTGGAGGTTTTCCTCGAGTGTACCGACAAGATTCTCGCAATCTCATTGTTGTAAAAAATGGATATAACGAAGAAGACGATCGTGAGGTGTGTCCAGAGGGAGACCTAGTTGCTACTGTCGATACTCGTTTGTGGTGGTATTCGGTTGTAGATAAGGATGAGTATCTGCGTCGTGGATGCGAGGGAAAATATGATGGGATTCAGGAGATTAAGGTTGAGCCCGGCGTATATCGTTTTACCCATCTTGTTCATCTTCGCAGTTTTGCTAGGGAAAAAGACAGGCCCACTGTATTCAGTCGTATCGAGTGGGTTCGTCCACCAGATCCACCCAAGGACTATGGTGTTATTTTAGAGAAGGCACGTGAATTGGCAGCCGACCTTGGTTTGAATAAAAAGAAATAGTTGGTAGCAAAATTGCCCGGCATTGTCCGGGCTTTTATTTTTTCAATCATCAACTTTCAACATTGTTGTATTTGTGTTTGTTAGCTTCTAAATCTCTCCAGGCGAGAGATGTTGCGGAACATGGCAAAACGTGATACTCTAGGTGCAGCTCGTTTTCAATTAAGGAGTTGAAACCTATGTCAGGATCTAACATTGCCAAGTTTTCTGAGGAAGTTCTTGAAAGAGCACGTAAAGAAGCAGACAGGTGGAGTATTACTCTATTTCCTTCTGCAGAAATGGGGACTGATACATTTTTTGCTCAAGTGAGACCACTTTCTGTGTACGGTTTTGGCAATACTCGTGGAGAATGCGTGGATAGAACATACAATGCCCTCGTTTTATATATGAGTCATTGCATTGCAAACGGAGTCGAAATCCCCGAGGTGCCACAGGAAGAAAGAAAAACTGACCCAATGGCAGAGGCATTGGCAGGACAGATGAGAAAAAAACTTGGATTGTCTAAGATAGAATTTCTTGAGGTCCTGGTAGAAATAAACAGAAGGCTAAAGGATGAACAAGAGTCGTGTAAAAAAGCCGGTCGTCTATATAACACAATGACTACGTGTGGCAACGACATTCTACCCGACTCTTTTGATTGGCTCGGAGCACATCTTGCCTCTTGTGAGGGTTGTCGAGAGAAAATGAAGATTTAATAAAAACTACAAAAACCGCTATACGCAGCGGTTTTTTCGTGCCCAGCTTTAAAATATGTACAAAGCGTCAAAATCATGATACAATTTACACCTAGTTCGTTGAAAAGGGGGTTGGAGTATGCTAACCACCACTCAAAAAAAACTTCACCACGCCACAAGCATTATTCAAACTTGTATTGGTCCTAAGGGTGTGTGGGCAAGTCCAACACGTTATAAGTACCAGTGTTGGACGCGCGATTTTGTTATCGCAACAGAGAGTGCGCTCTTGAATCTTGGTAAACCACGTGTGGCAATTACTCATCTCAATGAGCTCTCAAAGCGTCAATATGAGGATGGACGCATTCCCATCATGTTTTTGGATAAGCCATTGTGGTGGTTGGCTCTCAAAGTGTGGAACAGTATTAAAAACCGTAGGGTTTCATTTCTTTTGCGTCAGTATTTTACCAAAGATGGTATCGGACAACTTTCTCCGTGGACGCGCGATTCCGAACTTCTTTATGTGCTGGGCGTTGTTCAGTATGCATGTGCAACCGGTGATACCTCCTTGTTTAGGAAGCATAGAAAAAATATTGAGAAGGCGCTGCGCTACGTCGAGACCCATCTCATGAGAGATGGGCTCGTATTCGGTGGCGATTGGAGAGATACGCGTCCAGATCTCGATGATAAATTTCTTCTCACTAACAATTGTCTGTTGTATCGTGCCTATGCGCTTATGGGTGAACTGGGGGATAGAGGCAAGAGAGGGAAGGCAAGGGTTCTTAAGGAGTTGATTAACGATCGTTTCTGGGTGGGGTCATATTATCGCGACTATGTTGGTGTTGATGACTTTGATACTCTGGGAAATGCCTTTACTATCCTATTTGACATCGCATCTCGCGAGCAATGGGCTTCTATCATACAAGGCGCAGAAGAGTTGGATACACCTTTTGGATACAAGTTAAATGGTGTTACTTTGCCACCTAAGTCAAAAGAAGAGGAAGCAGTGATGTTGCGAACAAATCAGTTTGGTGTGGTGTGGCCTTTTATCCATGGGTTTATGATTCTTGCGGCAAAGAAAGCGAGTCGAGACGATATCGTAACGCGTCAGTTTAAAAAATGGACGGAGCTGGATGGGTTTTATGAATTTTATGATCCCACTACGGGGGAGGGGTACGGAAGCGTAGATCAGGTGTGGAGCGCTGCTCTCTATCTGAGGGTGGCACATGCTTTGGGTATAAGCTAGGAATTAAAAAGAGAACCGCCAGTATGAGCGGTTTTTTCATGCTCTCGATACTTATATTGACAAAAATAAGTATACGTTATATTGTATAAATATATGAAATATTGTTATCACACAAAACAGGTGATGGTAAAAGCCGACGTAAGGTTCGGTTCTATTCCTGCGGCCAACAATGGTCGTTTGCCTTTGTGCAGCTGTGATAATTTTAGTAGGTAACTTTTTCATTTTCTACAATTCTAAAAAAATCTCAGCTGGACAAAGGCTGGGATTTTTTGTTCAGCATGTCCAGCTCATTCGCAATAAAAGGAGGTACACATAAACATGTCTACTCAGAATTGTAGTTCTATTTTCTTGAAAGGAAAAAGAGTTTCTCTTCGCCCGCTTCTCAGATCAGATGTTCCTTTTCTCTTGCGGTGGATCAATAATCCGGAGGTTTATCATTATCTTTCGGCCTATCTTCCTAAAATGGAGGCAGACGAAGAGGCGTGGTTGGATTCTTTGGCCAAACAGAAAGATACACATATTGTATTGATGATTCTCGTTGAAGACGTTCCTATTGGCACGATGGGAATTCACAATATTAATTGGAAGGACAGGGTTGCAACTACCGGTGCGATGATTGGGGAAAAGGAATATCAAGGAAGGGGATACGGCAGCGAGGCAAAAATGATTCTTTTGAATTATGCCTTTAATGTGCTTAATCTTCGCAAGATTTGTTCGAGTGTTATTGAATTTAACGAGCGGAGTTATCGTTATAATCTCAAATGCGGGTATACCGTTGAGGGGAGGCTTCGAGAGCATGTCTTTAAAGAGGGGAGATATTGGGACCAGATTCTCATGGCTGTTTTTAGAGACAATTGGTTGCCATTGTGGGAGAAGTTCAAAAAAGAGCAGTTGCTGTCCACCCGCGAATAAGAGATTTAACCGCTAGCAGGCGGTTTTATTTTTGTACGCATGACAACGTATTGGGGTTGTCTGCAGGCGTAGTTTTACAAGTTTTATAATTTGTGTCATACTATTCACAGCTCTTTAGAAAAGGAGGATGTCACCATGTCTCGTGCAGAAGATGCGTCTAATTCAGGAGAGACAATGCAGGAACGGTATGAAAGAGCGGTGGAAAAAGTTGCCGGGAGATTGAATATTACACCTGAAGAATTGAAGCGTCGTTTGAATGAAGTTCGTGAGACTATGCCTCAACCTTCTCACGAATGTCTTACTTTGTGGGAGTTGCAGACGTATCCAACCCTATCCTCTAATAGGCTCGAGCATGTAGATCGGTGCGACTTTTGTAAACTAGCTCTTGGATCTATGGCTCCTACCGTGGATGAGGGCAGGGAGGCACTCAGTACGCTTATGGGTTCTGATGGGATAAACGGGACACGTAAGAGTGGTGTCGTTTCTGGGAGGGAGATATTTCGTGCCCAACTTGAGGCACACATGTTAGAGAGTGAACTTGAGAATGTGATGACTGGATACATATTTTCGAAATACGGACATCGCACCCAAGAGAGAGAGGGCGGAGGTCGTTATTTTGAACACCCAAAGGCAGTAGCAAATATTATTATCCAAGAACTCAATTTGCGCACGGACTGGCGAATTATTGTTGTGGCATTGTTGCATGATATTTTAGAAGATTCTTGGTTGCTTACAGAGAGTCGACTCGAGAAGAATTTTGGACGTGATGTGGCCTTTTGGGTGAAGTGTCTTACAAAAAATCCAAAAGAAGGATATCACGACCGTCTCAGAGAAAATGGTTCGTGGCAGGTGTTGCTTGTAAAGCTTTGTGATCGACTTCACAATCTTCGCACTTTGGGACATTGCAGCATTTCAAAGCAAAAAAGACAAATAGAAGAGACAAAAGGCCACTATGTGCCGCTTGCCGATTTACTTCTCGAAAGAATTCCAGAAGACAAAAAGCATTGTGCAGTATATCTAAAGGATCAAATAGAAAAAGAACTCGACAGACTTGAGGGTGCCTTGCGTGCTGGAGAGGGGGCGTGACGTGTTTTATCCATACAGCAGAGAACGAATTAGGAGAGTTGTTATGGAAAGATATCCAAACCTTCTCCCAAGACAGGAAGATTTAAGTAGGATTGATAGGGAGAAACTTGTACGTAGTAAAAGGACACAAAAACGTGTCTTGGAACATATTCTCTGGATGCTTGACCTGGTTGGTGAAATGGGCAAGGAAAAATCTGGAAAAGCGGGAAGGTGGATGGGGTGGATATTTGCACATCTTGAAATTATGGGATTGATAACGAATGCTGATTCACGCGACATGGCGCGCATAGACGCGCGGAACAGCAATGATTAAAAAAAGCCCGGTCGGGCTTTATTTTTATGCCTTCCGAATACTTTAGAGTAAAATGGCTCCTGGACAGCGTCAACAGTCCTTGCCTTACTGGCACAAATCATGTTATATTTTTTTGGTTCATTGTGGAGGAGGTTTTTTAATGGAAAAACAAGAGACGAACATTACAGTTGTCTGTGATGGGAAGAATTTTTTGATCACCAATATGGTTGGGAAGAGCGTTTCGTATCTCAAGGATTTTATGGGGCAGCAAGGATATTCTCTTTCAGAACGTGTCTTAGTTAAAGTATTTTCCATGGGACCGAACGAAGGCTGTTCAAGCGCTATCGTACACAAAGAAATGGGAATCTTGCCCAGAGCGAATGATAGCGTGTTTCAGATTCTTCAAGGAGAGATTCTCATTGTGACGGGAGATTATGTGCTTTCTTCGCATGACATGGTGGTTCAGTTTTTAGACAAAGAGGGAGATTCTAACGAAGTCTAAGGAATTCATCGGGGACAGTGCGAACGCGCGAAACAAAGACCTTTCTTTGTCGAGAGGTTTTTTGAGACCTCTTGGTACAAAATAGCTTTACAAAAAACTAAAAATAGGTTATATTTAAAATAATGAATATTGCAGTTTATACACTTCATCATCGCGTTACTTCTCTCCTAATTGCGAAGGGGCTGGTTTAGCGCATCTTTAAAGTAATTGTTACAAGCTCTCTTCGTCGGGGAGTTTTTTATTTATTAAAACTATAAATTAAAAATCATGAAAAAAACCAAAAAAACATTACAAATTGGGGTTATGGGTTCGTCAGCGGATCTTGATTATACCAAACAGCTTGAAAGGCAAGCTAAAGAATTAGGAATCTTAATAGCAAAAAGCGGTTCGGTGCTCATGTTCGGTGCTGAAAAAGATTATGATTCTCTTTCAACCGCGGCTTGTAGGGGCGCAAAACAAGCGGGTGGGCTAGTCGTGGGTGTGACCTATGGGAAGGGTATGGATGTGTGGGAAAAAAATGCAGACGTGATTATTGCTTCCGGGTTGGAGCGCGGAGGGGGTCGTGAGTTGTCGCTTGTATTGAGTTGTGATGCCATTATCACCATAGGTGGGGGGTCGGGGACGCTCACGGAAATCGCAATTGCGTATCAGGCGAATATTCCAGTCATTTCCTTGGAGGGAAGTGGTGGTTGGAGTGATCGACTTCTTGGAACATACCTTGATGAGAGAAAGAGATTTAAAATAGAGGTTGCTAAAAATCCAAAAGAGGCAGTTCAAAAGGCGTTGGTGTTAGCCCGTAAAAATTATGAAAAAAATAATAGGACCGTATAGTGCAATAGTTTTTCATCGACACAACCTTCTCTTGTGAGAAGAGGTTGGTTGTGTTTTTTTGTCTGATAGTTACTGCCAACCTCTTCTCGGAAGAGGTTTTTTCTTTCGAGAGGAAAGGGGCAGCCCCTTGAAAACTAAAAAAGGAGGCACAGGAAAATGATGTGTCTGGGAAGCAATATGAGCCGTTGTCTGAAAGATAAGTCTCAATATGTAGTTTCAGAAGACATTCACATATTTCTTGGTCGTTGGGCAACGAAAGAAGGGTTTAGAATCCCAGATGAACACTTTTTTACGCAACTGCGAAAGGATATGAAGAGTGCTCTTGGAGATATATGGTGTATCGAAAATGTTGACATGATTTCTCTAGAAAAGACGAGAAGGAATATTGCAAAATGTATTACAACATCAAAAATCCCTGTGATTTCCATGGACCTCTCTTGTCCCTCGCCTTATGGAAATATTCATGTGGCACGTTCGGTGGATCAGAGTCTCAACGAGATTGGTTTGAGATCTCGTTTCGGGTATCCATCTTTTGAAGAACAACTTGCTATGATTGCAAAAAAGTATAAGGAGGTGATCTTAATTGACGATGTGCTGTTTTCGGGTGGAATGATGACTGATGTGGTAGAGAGACTCAACAGATTGGGAACACGCGTCTCTCACGTTGTGGTAAGTATCGCGATTGGCGAGGGGTGGAAGAGGGTTCTTCGTGAAACGGGAATAAAAGTTTCTCCACATGTGTATTATGAGAGAGTGTTGGATGAGATATGCGAACGAGACTTTTATCCTGGAGTGCCTTATTCTGGGAGGCTGGTTTCAGGGTTGGATGTAGACACAGGAGCCCCATATATTGCTCCGTTTGGAAAGCCTTTTGAGTGGGCTAGTATTCCTAAGTCCAAAGAAAATGATTTTTCTTATTTTTGTCTTCAACAATCAATACGATTGTGGGAGGAGATAGAAAAAAAGTCGGGCAGGAATATTCTTTCCCGTGATTTGTGGCGAGTACCTATTGGCGTGAAAAAAGACTCCTTGCGTTTTGTTGACGTACTTAAGGGTTTTGGTGAAATTGCCTTGCTCAAAAAAGATCATTCTGTTACTGTAGGAGAGATGTGTGAAGGAGGACTTTGTAATGGAAAATCCAGCCACTTGGAATAAAGCTGAACAAGTGATTGCTGAAGCAATTGATGAGCACAATAAGGCACTTGAAAGTGGGTTGTTGTGCGGACCAAGTATTGTAAGGCGAATTCATACTAAGCTTCATGTGGCCGGCCTCCTCAAAGAGGAGGAGTAAAATAGTTTCTGTATTAAAAACCCGCAACGCCGGGTTTTTAAATTTTTCAAGATGACCATTTGAGAAATTTGTTGTAGGGGGTATGAGTCAATGGATTCTCAAGGTGTGGGGCTATTTCAAGTAGCGGTTCTAGGACGAAGCGTCGTTTGTGCATATGTTTGTGTGGAATAGTAAGTTCTTTGGTCTCAAGAATGAGATTGTTGTAGAGGAGAATATCTATATCTATGGTGCGTGGAGCGTAGTTTCCCTTTTGAGTGCGTCCAAGTTCTTTTTCGATGGCTTGTAGTTCAATGAGGAGTGGGTGGGGTGGTAGCGATGTTGCTATCTCTATACACTGATTAAGGAATAGGGGGACATCCTTGATTCCCCACGGTCTTGTTTCATAGATACGTGATGCCTTTAAGACAATAATATTTTTATTTTCAGAAAGTCGTTTAACCGCCACGAGAAGATAGTGGGCTCTTGGTTCAATATTTGAGCCGAGCGAACAATAAACTGTTGCCATATGGGTTACAGGGTCTTAAGTATTTGTTGAGTAAGTACGACGTTGTGTGTGCGTATAATTGATGTCCCGCGTTGGATGGCGGTTTTTGCAAGGAGCGCTGAATAATGATCCTTTTCTTCGAGATTGTTTCCGCCAAGCTTTCTCGAAATTCCAACAAGAATGGGAAAATTAAGTTGGGTGAGTTCCTGAATGCGCCCGATGATTTCGAGACTATACGTTTTATTTGAACTGACAAATGCGCCCATGCCTGGGTCGATAATAATATTTTCCTTGGGGAATCCTGACTGGATTAAGATGTTCGAACGATTTATAAGAAACGTTTTTATTGTCTCTATCACGTTTATATATTGTGGCGCGCTTTGTGTTGTGCGTGGAGTTTTGTCCTTTGCGTACATGATTACAACTAAAGGCTTGTAGCGAAGAAGCAATTTTTTCATACGGGCATCTCCTCGAAATCCGGTTACGTCATTTACAATGTGAAAACCGCGGGAAAGCGCATAGTCAGCAACGCGAGCCTTGTACGTGTCGATGGAATACACAACACCTGTCACAAGACAGTGGCGATATACAAAGTCGATTATGGGTTTTACGCGTCTTAGCTCTTCTTGTTCTGAAACGCGGGTGGATCCTGGTTTCGTTGATTCTCCGCCTATGTCGATTATATCCGCTCTTTCCTCTATGAGGGTTTCTATCTTTTGGAATGCCTGTGTTGGTGTGTAGTATAGTCCATCTCCCGAAAATGAATCGGGAGTCATGTTCAGAATTCCCATTATCTTCGGGAGATCGAATTTCATAATTAAGATGAAAGAGTAATAAGATGTAAAAACTCATCCCGTGTGCGCGGATCACTTTTAAAGATTCCCGTAAACGAAGATGTTGAGACGATGCAATTTTGTTTTTCGACCCCCCGCATTTTCATACAAAAATGCTCTGCTTGTATCACGATTCCAACCCCTTTTGGATGAAGCGTTGTCGTAAGCGCCTCTGCAACCTGTTTGGTAAGGCGTTCTTGGTTTTGGAGACGACGCGCATAAAGTTCAACAAGACGTGGGAGTTTTGAAATTCCGATAATTGTTTTATCTGGCACATATCCTATTGAGGCTTTGCCACAGAAGGGGAGTAGGTGATGTTCGCAGAGAGAATAAAAGTCTATTGCCCTTGCAATTACCATCTCGTCGTACCCTTCGTTATCAAAGACTGTAAGGAACGCTCGCGGATCTTTTTTATATCCTTCACAGAACTTCTCAAAACTTTTTGCAACACGGTCTGGCGTTCCTTTAAGTCCTTCACGGGTCGGATTTTCTCCTAAGAGAGCAAGCATCTTTTCTACGAGGACGACTATTTTTTTGTTTGAATGTTTCATTGATGTATATTGTGTCGAAGCCCGAAGGTGATTCGTTCCTCTGTTATGTTAGTAACAAAATGAAAAGGGCGTACAGTTGATCCAAAAAAGCCAGGCGCACGAAGTATGATCATGTTACCTATGCTTGTATCAAGAGCTTTCGGGTTTACTCCATCTCTGTTGTCGCATAAGAAAAAATCCCCTTTTCCCTTAAGAAGAAATACGAGAACAAGATTTTTACAAGAAAAATTATCAACGTGGGGGGTGATGCCTAGGGAGTCTTTCTCATACCTCTGAATACTTATTTCATTAAAAGTGATAAAAGATGATTCGAATGGATTGTTTGGCAAAAGAGAAAGTTTATAGTTTAAGATTTCGGTGACATCTTTTTTAAGTTCTATAAAGCGACCATCTTTTTTTGGCGTTTTACATGACGAGAGTTGTTCACGCACATTGTGGTTGCCTACGACTTCCGGCTGTTTTTCATAGGTACACAATTCAGCTTCTTCCACAAGCTTCTTTCTTCTGATTTCGGGAAGAATGGGAAACGAGACTCCACCACGGAAGAGAAGTTCGTATATGACGTGTTCAATATCGAAGTCAAGGAGGTTTCGTGGTGGTGAGGCATGTCGTGTAATTTCGACACCAGGGACGCCATTTTCCCATATATCGAGTTTTCGGATAGAGACTTTTATCGAACGAATACGCATATCAGTTAAAATTTGTGAAGCAATGCGTTCGGCAATCGTTTCAATTAATGTATGATGTTCACCTTCTATAATTGCCTTTGCAATGTTTTTTGCGATACGATAATCAATCATTTCGCGAAGTGCGGGGTCCCACGGGGTGATAGAAATATCCGTACGGAGACGTTGTGGGGCGAGTTGCTCTTTTTGTGTAAGCCCATGAATGCCAGAATAGACAAGATTTTCGAGAATGATGTGCATAGGATATGAATTAAAATTAAATAATAAAAATTCCCCTCAGGGGGAATGATGTGCGACAGAGTTTTTTAAAACGCAAAATATCCCCTGAGTTACAACCTAAGGGGCGTGTATGGGTAGCTAGACCAAGTTGTTATGCGTTTTGAAATAAGCATGTTGGTTATAGACGCTATGGAATCGGGGTTTGGTTTATCGTGTTTTTTTGAGTCCGGTGTTATACTACTAATATTATAAGTCTTTACATATTTTTACCAGAATATGGCGAATCAAGAACTCATAAACTATATTACACAACAGATTGGTCAAGGTGTGCCTCAAGAGGTGCTTCGAAACACCCTTCTTCAGGCCGGGTGGCAGGCCGCGGATATTGATGAGGCATTTAAATCTATTTCTTCATCGGTAACCACTCCTCAAACCAATTCATCTCACACGGCCTCTCTTGGTGGGGCTTCGGATTCCCAGGCGCAAGGACAGAGGGAGGCAGAGAGGGTTATTCCAGAGATGGAGATGGTGTCTGAGGCGCGACCTTCATGGAGGTTTAATACGAAGCTAATCGTTGCTCTTTCCGTGTTGGGTATTTTGCTTGTGGGTGGAGGAGTGTTTGGGTATTCATATCTGAATCCCGCTCCGGAGAAGGTGATAAAGAGGATGATGCAGGCGCTTCCACAGGTAAAGACGACTACTTTCGCTGGAGACCTAAAGATTTCTGTCGATTTGGCGACGCTGGAAGGATTCGTTTCGCTCCCTATGAGCGCTGACACAACAGGAGGGGAGGTTCAGACCGCACAAGAAGGACCAAAAGAGGTAAGTGGAACGGTAAAATTTAGTGGTGTGTCGGACATAAATGATCCAACGAGTCCTAAGTTTTCAGGTGCCATTACGGTGGGTACGGATTTTATACCGTTTGGACAGAGCATGTTAAGTTTTGATCTTCGTGTGATCGACAAGATTGTTTATGGGAAACTTGGAGGTCTTAGTGTTCCTGGCGTACAGAGTGATGAGTATACAAATCGATGGTTTAAAATAGATCCCACACAACAGTTTGTTGAGTTACAAACACTCGCTACTCCGGAACAAACCGCTGGGGTTGAGCAGGTGTTGAATATTCCTCAGGAAAAGTTGGATAAATTGAGAGTTGCGTTTCAGTCGGGATCATTCATAACGATTACTAAACAGCTTGAAGATGAAACAATGGAGGGGGTTTCGACGAGGCATTATCAATTTGTTCTTGATCATGAGGGAATCAGAAACTGGGTGAAGGAAACAACAAGGGTTTTGGAAGACCGTGAGGCGACCGAGGCAGATATCCAGGGCGTAACGGCATTTTTGGAGGCTGCGGATGTTGCTGGAGAAATCTGGGTAGGGAAGAAGGACTATCTTCCGTATAAGCTTACGTTAAAAATTGTTTCAAAATCTGCGATTAAGGTGACTGTTGTATTGGAAGAAACATTTAAAGACTATAACGCCCCTGTTACCGTAAATGTTCCTCCTGGCGCGGAGGATATTATGGCGCTTCTCGGCTCTGGACTTGCGTTTGGGGGAGATAATGTTGATTCAGATGGTGATGGGCTTTTTAGGAGTCAGGAGAGTGCTTTGGGTACCGATCCCAACAATTCTGACACAGATGGTGATGGGTTCAAGGATGGGGATGAAGTAAAAAACGGGTATAACCCTACAGGTTCAGGGAGGCTGCCTCAAGCAGATTCCGATAAAGATGGACTTCTTGATGCACAGGAGGTGTATTATGAAACCGATCCCAACAATTCTGACACAGATGGTGATGGGTTCAAGGATGGGGATGAAGTAAAAAACGGGTATAACCCGAATGGTGAGGGTAGATTGCCATAACACAAAAAAACCAAACCGCCCCGACGAATGTCGGGGCGGTTTTTCTGTTGCGAATCACACGCGAAAAGTTTATCATGAGGCATAACACTAAAGTATGGATCAGAGAGTTTTTAGCCAAAAAAATTGGGAAGTTCATGCGCTTACCCATAATATTGAACAAATAATAACTGAAGAGGAATTAAAGAGAAAACTTGCATCTGGAAAACAACTTCGCATTAAGTTTGGTGTGGATGTTACAAATCCTCTCATTCATCTAGGACACGGAGTAAATCTTTGGAAAATGCGTGAGTTTCAGGAAGCGGGACACAAAGTCGTTTTTCTCATCGGAGATTTTACGAGTTTGATCGGAGATCCGACAGGAAAAAGCAAAACACGTCCAGAACGATCGAAAGAGGAGATAGAAAAAGATGCAGTATTGTATCAAGAGCAGGTAACTAAAATCTTACTTGATGATCCAAGTGTATTTGAGGTGCGCAGAAATTCGGAGTGGTACGGAAAAATGCCGCTCGACGAATTTTTGAAATTGTGTGGGAAGGTCACGCACGCTCGGCTCATAGAGAGGGATATGTTTCAGAGGAGGATTGTCGAAGGGGCAGAAATTTATATTCATGAAATGCTGTATCCAATTCTTCAAGGATATGACTCTTATGCGTTAGAATCTGACCTTACAATTATCGGTTCCGACCAGCTCTTTAATGAGATGATGGGACGACATTATCAGGCATTATTCGGTCAAGATCCTCAAGCGATTATGACAACACTTATTACGCCAGGCTTAGATGGAAAAGAAAAACAATCTAAATCACTTGGTAATTTTATCGCAATCACCGATTCTCCAGAAGATAAATACGGAAAGATTATGACCCTGCCTGATGGCCTTATTATCACATACTACAATGTGTATACATTTGTAGATTCTGATCTTATTAAGGAGTGCGAGGAGCAACTTAAAGGTGGGGCGAATCCTCGCGATATTAAGATGAGGCTTGCGAAGGATTTGGTTACTCTTTATCACGGTGAAGAAGCTGCTGGGGAGGCAGAGCAGCGCTTTATAAGTACATTTCAGAAGAAGGAAATTCCAGAAGATGTTCGGGAGGTTGCTATAAAGAACGGAAGCACCATTATGGAATTTTTGCGAGTTTCAGGGAGTGCGGAATCTAACTCTGCCGCACGTCGTTTGATTGACGAAAAGGGTGTGCGTGCTGACGGACAAACCATAGAGGACCCTAACTTTATCTTAGGTGCAGATAGCGATGGGAGCATAGTGAATGTAGGAAAAAGAAATTTTTATAAAATTAAGATAGAGAAATAGAGACAAAAAAGACCCCGACTTTCAGGTCGGGGATTTGTGGGGCCTATGTTTTTCTGAGGTCGTTAATAATCCTTTCAAGTTCTTTTGGGGGGATTGCGCATCCTAAATTTCGCGAGGTACCACCGGTAAGGTTTCCTCCTCCGTGTCGATCTGGTGAGGCATCAAGTCCTTCGAGTTTGTTTAGGGTTTTGATAAGGAGGAGTATATCAAACGGGACGAAGGGTGCTGCTTTGCAGAATGAATAGTTAAATTTTCCGTCAGTCCTTTCACGTACAGTGACAAGTGCTCGAATTCCTTTTTGGAATGCTTCGCCTCGTGCCTGTGCACCAATTTCTTTAATCATTGCCCAGTCTTCATGTCCACCAAGGTGTATATAGTCAGTATTAAGTGGAATAGAACTGCCCGTGCCCGCTAGGTGGCGAAGAATGCGTGACTCTGTTTCATAAATAATCTTAGCAAATTCATCTGGGTCTCTTTTGTCGATTTTTCCACTTATGCGAAACTGGAGGTATGGGTCAAAGATCCAAGCGTGTTCTTGAAATATTGGGAGCGAAGTATCGATTTCGCACAGGCCGCTTGTGGTGTCGAGCTCATCGACGAGTTTCACCAGACGGTTAAGAGACGGATTGGTTGATTTAAGTGCGAGTTCTGGATTGTGGAGAATTGTCCACGTGAGCCCAACATCTTGATCGCAGTCATTGGTACACACAAGGGCTGTTGGTTCTCCTTGTTCTTGAAAATACTCATA
This sequence comes from uncultured Candidatus Saccharibacteria bacterium, assembly GCA_964388055.1. Classification (GTDB taxonomy): domain Bacteria; phylum Patescibacteriota; class Minisyncoccia; order UBA6257; family JACRHW01; genus CAYLXU01. The sequence goes on from CAYLXU010000001.1 coordinate 14,534, forward strand.
AAGCCTTTGTCGGACAAATATGAGAGCTTGTCCGCACGTTGCACGTGTTGGGAGACGTTCAACTCCCTCGTGATGATTGAAATTAAGGCGTTGGCCACTTGGGTCGTAAAAGGGTCCTTCTGCCACATATCCATCAATTGCAATTGAAAAGCGTGGTTTCTCTCTGCAAAACTGCTCCCATGACATGGGTGACACTTTCGGTTCCACACAAAGTTTGATTGCCATCCATATTCCTCCTTTTTCCAACGAACTATTTTTACTATGATATATTTTTAGCAATACGTCAACGATTACATCGGATTAGGGGTTTTTGCAAATTAGTTCTTAAAAAGAAAAACCCCGTGTTGGCAATGCGCGGGGGTTGGCACCTAACTTGGTTCAGTAGGGCCCGGGCGGATCAATCTGCCAACCGGGAAGAAGTCTGCGCATTTGTTCGACGTTATATTTTCCGTAACCCGTCGATTCTCCCCAAATGCGTTTGTTTTCCAGGTCAGCAATTCCGCCATTTGCAACATTCTTTTCAGGAACTCCATTCAAAACAGCAATACAATAATGACCATCTCGTTGATAATCTTTATCCCCAAAGATTACGCGGCCATCTTTCGTTACAATAAACTTCACGTTCATTTTTTCCTCCGGTTTTGTTTTAGATATCGTTGAGAGTTTAAGCCCTCAATAAACATCCTTACCAACGATGGGTAAGGAGGTCTTTGATGGTTAAAATATGAAGGGTGCGTGGCGGCGCAGTCCCTTGTTTGTCCGCCGGTGCCCGTTGGTGGGCGGTCCGACTTGGTCTGTATTTCATCACGTTATATGTTACAGACCCGTGCTTCCTCCTCCGAGAAGCTACCTTTTTAATTTCATCCTCCCGCCAGAGAGATGTCCGGCTGCCGTAGCTCTGCCGGATTTTTTATTTGCGCGGTTTTTCAAAGGTGTCCGCGCAACTACCGTTTTTACCCGACCGGCTATTGCCTTTAGCTCGACTCACCCTCTTGGGGTGTCTGGCCACCAGCAAATTTGTCGGAACCATTTCTGGTAATGTCCCCAGTGAAAGCGGTTATTTACCGTATTTCGCGCCTCGCACGGGAAAACCCCTACGAATCTTCCTCAAGATAATACTCAGATCATCGTTCATAATTTGTCTTCTTTCTTTTTGTTTTTTGAGAACCGTCACAGCTCTCTATGAGATCCCGGAGCGGCGTTGCGCTCAACGGGGTCTTAAGAAAGTTGTGGGTCACCCTGTGGGGTAATGAGTCTGGTTCGGCCGGCTTTGTTCGGGAGCTGCCAGATAGGTGACGCGCGGGTGAGCATGGTTTATCCCTTATAACCACTTTTCACTCAGGTCTTTGCAGTCCGATGGCTGTCGGACTATTCATTTCCTGGTGACGGCGCAATCATGCAAGCGCCGGACCGTTCTCGGTCAGCGAGACCGTCCTGGGGTTACCAGGACAGCGGGCTCACGGTGAGACCGAGCGTGTTGCCAATATGCTTGGCAACAGAGGCACGATCCTCCGCGAGACCCTCCGGCTTTGGCAACGTCACGAAGACGCTACCGCCGGAGACGGACATGCGACCAGCGCGACGTCTCGACACGGAGTCGATTCGTCCATCGCAGGTGTTGCAATGCCCGTGCAGGCCGACCTCGAAGGTGATGTCTTCCCTGTTAAGGGAGACATACCTCGGGTTCGACCAGCCCGCCACACGAACCATGAAGGTCATGCGGTGCTACCTCCTTTCTCACTTCCTTTCTACTACCAGCCTTCGGATCTCTCCTGACTGGTTCCTTTCGTAGTCTATACATAGCGCTCATTTTCGCTACGCACACTTACTGAGGATCGAAATGGAAGATTCTTTCTCGCTCTTTTATATCTTGGCGAGGGGTAAGCGAGCTAAGAGTAGGGGGCTCATATCCTGATTCGGATAATGGGGCTAGTATTAATTCCCAACCGTCAGGGCTTTTGAGCACCATGTACTTAGTTCGCTTGCATCTCGCCAAGACCCTGTTTTCATTGTTCTGTCAGTATTATAGCAAATAGAATTTAATTTGTCAAGTATTTTTAACAAAAATAGGGAAAAGGAACATTTTTTGTAGATTTTTTCAGTACTTTTTATGTCAGTAAAAATGGATAAAATTTATATTTTCTATTGACTGTTTGGCGTAAAAGATCTTTAAAATAAGGATATAGGACAAAATTGTCAGCGACTTTAGACATCGAAGTATTTGACTAATCCTTCTATCTATGCTATAATCTTCATAGAAACTTGAAGGAGACGAGAGATGAACTGGTAGAATAACCACCTGGCGGGGTAAGGGGACGAGGGAGGCTACACAAATGCCGTTAACACCTCCCCCTCCGCTCAGGCTTATCTATCAGGAATTTTCAAAGTCGCCTTTCAAATGAAAGGAGAATCCTCATGTGGTGGAATCATCTGAATTAGTTTAATCCACCGGTGAGACTGGGGGAAAGAAAACGTTCTGTGCCCCC
>CAYLXU010000001.1:17119-58061 GCA_964388055.1 uncultured Candidatus Saccharibacteria bacterium
TGAATTAGTTTAATCCACCGGTGAGACTGGGGGAAAGAAAACGTTCTGTGCCCCCAAAAACAAAACGGCAGCGTCTAAAACACGCTGCTTTCTTTTTTAGAGTTAGGGGATTGTTTGTTAGGTGTTATATCTTTGCGCGGAGTCCCAAGCAAGCTCAAAGATGATTCGAAACGTGGTGGCAATATCCTTACTTTGTATGGCGACCCCAAGCAACTGTTCTCCATAGGAGACAATGACAAGGTGATCGGGCCCATAAACAGTCATACTACTTGTAAAGGGGAATCTGTCTTTAGGGACGTATCGAGCCTCTCGAAGCGATTCTTCGCTTGATGCGTGAGAAATTGGTCCTTCCCCTCGCGTATAGATTACTTTTGTACGAACCTGTTTCGATGAGCGTTCCTTGCTATATGTTGCTTCATAGTTGGGAAACACTTTAAACAACTCATCGAGAGGGGTGAACCCGATTGTCTCTTCTTTATAGCCTTGTGCAACGCGGAGAAATTCTTCTTGCATTGCAATGATGCCCTCTTTTCCTTCATAGAACTTCACTCGTGGTCTATTTTCGGCGAGGTTAAAAAGCGCTTTGAGCTCGGGAACTATTTCTTCGAGATGTTTATATTTTGCATTAAGATTCTCCTGCTCTTTTTTAAGAAAGCGATCTAACTGTTCTGGTGATTCTGCAGAAAAAAGAGTTTTTTTACCCACCTCAACTGTGGTAACAAACCCATTTTTCATGAGAGAGTCGAGGATAACGTATGCGGTGGGGCGTTGTATTTCGGCTTTTTTTGCGATTTGTTGTACTGGCGCTTGGCCCAATTCAAGCGTCGCAAGATACACCTTTGCCTCTTTTTCGCTAAGACCAAGTTTTTCTAAATTTCGTTCGAGGGAAGAATGCATAGAAATATTATTTTTTTACAAAACGTTCTTCGGCCACATTCCAATCGATGGCCTGCATAAAGGCGTTGATATAATCAGTGCGTTTGAGACCGTAGTCTGATACGTAGGCATGTTCGAACACATCGAGAACAAGAAGTGGAGATGTTCCGCTGAGGTGTCCCGTGTCATGTTCGGTAACCCACGTATTAAATAAGTTTCCGGTCTCGAGATATTTATAAAGTATGGTCCAACCGATTCCGCGCATTGCTCCGGTTGCTCGGAAATCTTTTTCCCATTGTTCATAGCTTCCAAACTGCGCTTGCAGGTTTTGTAAAAGCGGCGAGTTGGGGTTACGTTCTGAGCTTTCTTTTGTGATGTTGCCAAAATAGTATTCGTGAAGGCGCATTCCATTATATTCCCACCCGAAACGTCGTTTTAGTTCGGCATATTCTGGTGTTGTCGTCTTTTCTTCACGTAGCAGAGAATGTAATATTTCAGCAAGCTTATTCGTGTTTGTTACGTATCCTTGATAGAGAGAGAAGTGGTTTGTAAGTAGGGGATTGCTAAAGCCCGGTGTTCCAAGCAGATGATCAAATGATTTTGGTTCGTACATAAACGTTATGATTGTCAGAATTTTTCTTATTATACCGTATCTTCCTGAAACAAAAAACCACCCATCGGTTGGATCCAGGGCGGTTTTTTGTTTCATTATCTTCGTATTTGTATTCTTTTCTTTTCTCCTTTTTCTGGCTCCTTCTTTGGCATTGTTACTTTAAGGACACCATCCTTATATTCCGCGTCCACCTCACTTGTTTTGACTTCGGCAGGAAGGCGAACAATTCTTTCAAATGATCCCCTGCGAATTTCTTTACTATGATACTGCTTTTCTTGTTTCTCTTGTTTTTCTTCCCGTTCTCCAGAAATACGTAAATGATTGTCTTCGATAGACACCTCTATATTTTCTGGATCAATGCCAGGGATGTTCATTTCTGCCACTACGTTATTATTCTCTTCATAAACATCAACCGCCATGTCCCACCCGATTTTGGGTACGGGAAGTCGTGGCCACTCTTCTTCCCAAAAGCGTTCCATGTCTCGGAAGGGGTCCCAACGCATAATAGGCATATCTAAACTTTAATATTATTTTTTTCGACCTTTCTTTTTAATTGTATTAAAAAGTTTAACCTAAAAAAAGAGACCCTTATTGGGTCAAACGGATTCTATGCAGGAACCACTCTCTCTTTTTCGCAGAGAATGAGTAGGTCAAAGGTGGAAAGTGCTTTCGAGTAAAGCCTTGACCCCTTTGAGATCTCGATCTTTCGTGTTCCATGAAGGGGGCAGGTGAAGATCATCTCCATTCCATTCTCTGTGCGTGAGAAAGAGAATGTGATGACCTCTCTTTCTTGCGCGGACTGAATCTTCGATGTGAAGGTTTTCTTTCCGTCTTTTTCTGAGAACGTAAAGAGTGGTTTCAGGCCGGGAAAAAGCTCTCCAATCCGGAAAAGTACGTATTCCGCCAATTTTTCTACGCGCCTCTTGCAGGGGTTTACCTGTGGCATCTTATCCATTTCTATCACACTCCTCTCTGTTTACTTCCCTAGATACCTTGCTGAGCATGCAATCCATCTAGGGGAGTAAAAGGACACTAAAAGAACTATTTTTATTATAGTGAAAAATCTAGTTTTGTCAAGCGTTTTTATGTGGTATCGCTTTGTTCCTGAAAAATGAGGGGTACAGCAATGCGCCACAGAGGGCAATTGCTATTGCGTCGCTTTCGTCGTCATATTTTGGGGTATGCGTGAGTTTTAGGAGTTTTGTCACAAGTCGAAACAATTGTCCTTTTTCTGCACGACCATATCCTGTGATGAGCTGTTTTACCTCAAGTGGGGTAGGTTCCATAACGGGAATGTCATGCTTTTGAATTAAAAATTTTATTACCCCTCGCATTTCACTTACTGCGAGCGCTGTTTTTTGATTTTTAGCGAAAAAAAGTTTTTCGATTGTTGCTGCTTGTGGTTTGTGGGAGGTAATAAGTGTTCTGAGTTCTTGCTCAAAGAGGAGGGGGGAAGACGGGTGCTTAATGAGGCCTGATGTTTCAAGTCGAAAAAACGAACCGTCTTTTTTTACAACTGCGTAACCAATACGTGTTGTTCCAGGATCAATACCGAGGATAACCACTTAATTTTCAATTTTCAATTTTCAATTTTCAATGAATTTCTAATTTTTCCTTTTGAGACGGATCCGTTTTCGACGGAAAAATTTTTTAATTGAAAATTGGATATTTGAAAATTGATTAAAAATTGATAATTAAAAGCTGTAGGATTTATAATTCTGCGTTGGTGAATACATCATTTACTTCGTTTTGTTCATCTAAGGCGTCGAGGATTTCAAGTATTTCTTGTTTCTGGGTTTCGTTAAGAGCAATGGTTTCTCTTGGCACAAGAAGCGACTCTGCTCTTGAGTAGGCAAGGTGCAATTCTACTAGCTTTGTTTTAAGAGGCTCGAGTGATGCAGGCGCGCAAGATATGAGAATTGTGTTGTCAGACCTTTGTATGTCTTCTACTCCATATTCGATAAGGAGAAGCTCATTTTCCTCAGTAAGAGAGGTTTCCTCTATGTCTATTTCTGCCTTTTCTTCAAACATCCATGTTACTGATCCAATTGTCGCCATTTTTCCATTTCGTTTTGAGAGAATATGTTTAACTTCCGCGAGTGTCCTGTTTTTATTATCGCTTACTGCATCAATAATGAATGCTACTCCGTAGGGGCCGTATGCTTCATAACGGAGACTTTCCAATTCCTCTCCGGTTCCTATACCCCTGCCTCGTTCAATGGCACGTTTGATGTTTTCTTGAGGCATGTTCATAGCTCTAGCTTTTTCAATTGCGAGAGCTAGTTTCGGGTTTGTGTCCGGGTTGGGATCTTTTCTTTCTTTTACCGCAACAGAAATGAGGGCGGATATTTTTGAAAACACCTTACTTTTTTTTGCGTCGGTAATTGCTTTTTTGTGTTTAATTTGTGCCCATTTGGAGTGACCAGACATAATAAAATTAAAATTCAAAAATCAAAATGCAAAATTATGATATCCCTTCAGGATGATTTAAAGAAATGTCTTTATAAGGAGAATAGTAATTATTGTAAACATTAGTCCAACACCAAGGGAAAGTAAAGTCAGGACAACGGGATTTGTTGACTTTTGTGTGGATATTTTTGAGTAATCTGAGGCTAACGTTTCTGGTGTGATTATTGTGTTTTCAAGAAGCGCCGTTTTGTTTACCTCCGGCGCAACAAACACGTTTTCTTTTCCTGGTGTTGGTTTCGTTGTCCACCCCCAATCGTTTTCTGATTTTCTCGCGAAGCTTTGCCCCTTCGGAGCCTTTCCTTGAAATGTTATTTTTGAGACAAGTCCCCCACGGGCGTTAAGAAGAGATAACTCATCTCCGTCATTGTTGATATATATATTCGAATCATTTTGAGCAATGAAAAGAAAGGTATTTGGTTCGAGTGTTGTGTCATGCATGACGTATTCTTTTTCGCTTTTGTCTTTAAGTTTCCACCCTGCAAGATGTGCTGTCGATGAGTTTGCATTATAGAGCTCGATCCATTCTTCTTGATTTTGTGCCGGGTTTGGGAGAAATTCGGAGATGAGTACTCCGAATTCAGGGGCGGGTGGAGTAGAGGATGAGGTCGAGGTTGTGACACGTGTCCGTTCCTGTGGTGGCGAGGCGGGTTCGTTTATCTCTTTCTTTGTTGAAGAGGGGTGAATGATGCGTGTTACTGGTGTTCCTCCAGCCATTTGCGATTCAGTGAATTTACTTTCCACGTCTTTCCATTCAAGGGTTTTTCCGTTTCCATTTCCACCAGTTGAGGAATGGTAAGTTGTTTCATATACGACATTTTTATTTTCGTCTATAAGACTAATTTTCCCTTCGGAATTTTTAAGGTTTAGAACGGTGTCAAGAATTTTACCCGAAAAAGAGGGGTGATTTTTTATGAATGCATCAATATCACTTGCAAGTATAACGATTTCGCCTGGAAAAATAGTGAGATACTCCGGATGCGTATCATTTTTTATTTGATGATTGGATCCGTCGTTAATACGCCAGTCTTGGAGGCCAATGGTTTGATTAGAAACATTTTGTACTTCAACCCACTCTCTCTTTGCGTCACCCCCGTCTGGGTTGTACATGATTTCGGTAATAACAAGGCTGTTTGAGGCATAACCCAAAAACGGAATAGACAACAAAAACGAGCTGATGGTGATTATCAGGTATTTCATATAAAAAATGAAGTATCAAAAATCAAAACGACACATCAAAATGTTAAAAAGATTTTCCATTTCAATATTCGTTTTTTAAAACTAACTCTCCTTATTTTCAAAAGGGTATAACGATTGAATTTCGTTTCTGATATATTGATAGGCGAGGAGCGTTGCGGTTCTCCCTTTTGCGGTTCGGTGAAGGAGTCCAAGACGGATGAGATAGGGTTCGTATACCTCCTCAATGGTGTCAATTTCTTCGTTTGAAGATGCTGCAAGGGCTTTGAGTCCTGCAGGGCCACCATTGAACTTTTTAATAAGGGTTTCAAGAAGTCGTTTTTCTTGAGGTTCAATACCGTATTCATCAACATCTAACATGGTAAGCGTATCTCTTGCGACAGCTGTGTCTATTGTGGATTGGTTACGTACTTCTCCGAGATCGCGGGCGCGTTTTAAGAGTCGATTTGCGACCCGCGGTGTGGCTCGTGAGGCTTTTGCAAGCACACTAAGAGCATCATTGTTAATCGATACGCCGAGAAGTTTTGCAGAACGAGAAAGGATTTGAGCGATATTTTCTTCCGAGTAGAAGTCTAATTTAAATATTGCCCCAAATCTACTTCGAAGAGGGTTCGAGAGAAGTGCTATCCTCGTGGTTGCCGCAACAAGGGTGAACGGGGGAAGGTCTAGTTCGAAGTTTCTTGCGGCTGGGCCTTTTCCAATGATAAGATGAAGTTTACGAGACTCCATTGCCGGATAAAGGACTTCTTCGATGGATCTGTTTATGCGGTGGGCTTCATCTATAAAGAGAACGTCGTTCGGTTCAAGATTTGAGAGCACAGAGGCTAAGTCTCCGGCTTTTTCGATCGCAGGACCTGAGGTAACGCGCAGGTTGGCGCCCATTTCCTTTGCAACAAGTGAAGCAAGCGTAGTTTTCCCTAGCCCCGCTGGACCATAAAAAAGGATATGGTCTACAGTTTCGTTTCGCCTTTTCGCCGCTTCAATGAGGACCTTAAGGCTTTCCTTTGTCTTTTCTTGACCGATATACTCTTGCCAATTTGATGGACGTAGTGTTAAATCAATACTCAGGTCTTCGCGAGAGGAGTTTGTTGACATATAAATGAAAATATGATAGTATATGGAAGACTACTATAAGGGTGTAGGCAGTTGGGCCTTTTTATACTCTACGGCTTTACGGGGTGGGTACCCAATGGCTGACTTGGTTCCGGCTGGGTCTGACCTTGAGCTCACCTTTTATCTCAACCCCTAGTGTTGAGAATAACTGCCTACACCCTTATAGTGGTCTTTTTTATTTATTTTTCAAACATCACCCAAGCGTCGTTTCGATTTTTCCTACCACACTTTCTACCTCTTCAAACGTCGTAATGCCTTTCAATATTTTAATGAATCCATCTTGGCCCATTGTAGTCATACCATCGCGAAGCGCCATTTTTTTAATCTGAACGGTTGTGGGCGATCCCTGCATAAATTCTTCCATTTCTTTTGTAACGCGTAGAAATTCATACACCCCAAGTCTCCCTTTGTAACCTTCGTTGCATGCATTGCATCCAGTTGGTTTATACACTGTGATTTTTGTGAACTCTGGTTTTACAACGCGGGTTGGAAGAGTGTCTACAAGTTTTTTGAAACGTTCTATTTCTTCAGAGGTTGGGGTGTAAGGTTGTTTACACTTCTCGCATAATTTTCTTACAAGACGTTGTGCGATGATGAGAGTAAGTGCGGGTCCTATAACTGCGGGTTTAGCACCCATATCAATAAGTCGGGGGATGGCGCCGCTTGCTTCGTTTGTGTGGAGAGTGGAAAACACTAAGTGCCCGGTGAGTGATGCATTCATTGCCGTTTCCGCTGTTTCATAATCACGAATCTCACCGACGAGAATAACATCTGGATCTTGGCGGAGAGCTGCCTTGAGTCCTGAAGCGAATGTATAACCACGATCGGGGGCTACCTGAGTTTGAGAGAGGCCTTCGATGTGATATTCAATCGGGTCTTCAATGGTGATGACTTTAATTTCCGGATTGTACACTCGTTTCAAAAAAGAGTAGAGCGTTGTTGTTTTTCCAGAACCAGTGGGCCCTGTATTTAAAATCATTCCATTTGGCTTTTTGAGTTCTTCTTCAACAATCGCGAGATCGTCCTCTCGCATCCCAAGGTCCTCAAGCCTAATGTTTAAAAGCTTTGGATTTAAAACACGCATAACCACCGTTTCTCCGTATGCAGATGGGACAACTGAGACACGCATTTCGATTTCTTGAGCACCGGCATGTATGGTAAAACGACCATCTTGTGCGATGTTGCGAATATTAATTTTAAGTCCCGAAAGAAGTTTGATACGCGATAGTATGGAAACATATACGTGATGTTGAAAGATGGCCACATCATTAAGATCTCCGTCGATGCGTAACCTGAATTTTACTTTTTCTTCCTCTGGTTCAAGGTGTACATCGGATGCGTCTGAAGCGAGTGCGCCCGCGAGGATGATTTCAAGGATCTTTGCAACAAGAGGGTCTTTGAAAGATTCGATTGCTGTCTTGATGCTTTCTACATTTTTAAGTGTTTGAAGGTAGTGTTCCAGTTGTTCTGATTCGATTCCTACTGAACCAGTGATTTCTTCAATGGGTGGGGGAATGAGTTTATAAAAATCCCATGCTTTCTCTAGACCCGAGTTGCTTACGATAAAGAGCTTTACGGTATAGTTTTTCTGTAATTGATCGAGAATATTTTTTGTCTTTACGTTTTCGGAGTCATACACCACTACAAGAAGGTTGTGTCCCTTAACCTCTATGCCCGCCATCTTTGCCTCCCGCGCGTCTTTTTCTTTTATAAGTTTAAGTGCATCTGTTTGGATCGGGCGTAACCGCAAATCAAGATAGGGGAGTTTAAGGTGCTCAGCTTTTCGCTGGGCTTCACGTTCTTCCGCATCTCGTGCGGCTGCTTTGAGTGTTTCTTCAAGCGGCTTTTTTTGAAACGGATTATAAGGCATCCCGGTTGTTACAACTTATTTTTCTCTTTCCTTTATTCCTTGCGTAAGTGGAGAGAAAGCACAAGTGGATAAGTGCCAATTTTGTTTTTGCGAAGCGAAATTCAAATTTGAGTATACTGAAGAGCAGGGGCATATTACAAAAAGTAGTGTGATGTGGTAGTACTATAATAGTTTTTTGAAAAGGGAGGTGCGGGATGAGGATATTTGGCGTGCTGATTTTCTTTCTTTGTCTGACATGTGCCCTGGAATGTGCGGCAGAAGATAGTGCATTACAGCAGAAGATATCCCTACTTACGATAGAGAACCGAGTCGGTCGCACAATAAAGGTAAATATTAACCAAGACTTCATTGCGTATGTATTGCCTGGTGAGCGGTATGTGCACAACATTTACGTGTTTCCAGGTGAGGTATACCCCATACATGTAACTGCCTGGATGGGGCATGACGAAACGGAAGAGTATCGTAGGGCAGTAGTGTATGGGAGAAACTTGACCCCTGTGATTTTTACGAAAGATAGCTTCAAATATGCACGTTGGGAGGATCAAGAAAGGTCCAATATTGTGCTTACTATTGTGAACGAGGCAAAGTTTCCCATCGAGATTTTCTATGAGGGAAAAAGGGTTGGGGTATGTGGTTATCTTAAGAGCAAGGTATTGCGTGTTTCTCCCGGGGTGCTTCATGTACGACTTCTAAAAAACGGGCATTCAAAAGTGCTCGCACAGGAACTTTTCGTTTCAAACACACTTACTTTTAGAGAGCGAGATTTTTTACTTTACTAGATAACAATCTCGTGGTATAATTTTAACAGTTCGTTGCCACACTAAGGGCAGAAAAGGGGTGTGATGAGATGAAGTGGTTTCGTGTAATTATATGCGTCTTGTTTGCATCGTTTGTTCTTATGAGTTCTTCGCGTGCCTACGGATACGATGAACAGCTCTATGTTGTACCCATTTCTATAATTAATCATTCTGGTGCCCAGATCAGGGTGTATGTAGGTCATGAGTTCGTGGATTATTTGGAGTCTGGTGAACGGATGGTGTATAACGTTTCGTTATTTCCAAACGAGACGGTTCGGGTGGATATCCATGCGCGATTAGGTAGATATGTGAGTAAGACATACACGAGGTTTGCTACATTCTTGGGGGGCGTTTCTCCTGTGGTATTTACTCGGGAAAGCTTCTTTGTGAGGAGCGTGGGCCCTGAGGCGCGAGAAAGAATAGTGTCCTGTATGTTTGCAAATGAGACGATGCATGTTCTTGATGTGTTTGTAGATGGAAAGCTGATCGGATCCCTGTTGCCTGATGAGGTAAAGGCATTTCGTGTCCCCGAGGGACTTGTTCTGATTCGATCAAATCGTATCGATTATGCAAAGTTTATTACGCGATGGGCTGTAGAATCGCGAATTCTTATCATACGAGATTCAGATTTTTGGTAATAAAAAACCCCACATGGGGTTTTCTTTATATTTTTACGGTTTCCAGTTCGGGTTGTTATACACATGAGGGTATTTTTTTCTTATTTTTGTGAAATGTATAAACATGGGACCAAACGTGCAAAGCATCATCCAAGGACATACATACAATACTAGTATCAAGAGAGGATCTCTGTATGAGAGGTATGCAAGAACGATAAGCAGAGAGACAAGTCCCACTGCTCCTCCGACAAAAATTGGACCTTGTAATTTGTTTGCCTCTTTTACACTTTTTGCTTGTTCGTATATGAGGCCAGATACGTCGATGCCGGATTTGTGGAATAAAAATCCGCAGAACGAACAATACATTGACCCGTTAACCACACTGCTCCAATAACCACAGTTCTTACAGAGTGCTTGCATGGTGTGGCTGCTCCTTTTCTTTTTTATTTTCTGAGAGCGTGGCCAGAAGAACTTCTCTTCCCTCCACAACGCCGTATACAAGATGTGAAAATCCTACAATCAAAATTGGTATTCGACACTGAGACCAGAAATCGACATTCACTGTTGGGAGTAGGTGAGGAATGAAAAGCGCGCTTGAAATAAACAGAATGGCTACAAATCCGCCGCCAAAAAATCCAACAAAAAATACGGCAAGTTTAACGAGTATTGGGTGACCTTCAATGCGGAAGTTTTCAAGAATTTGTACAAAACCACTTGCCCCGTCCTTCGGTGAAAAAGAAAACCAGTTAATATTGAGTTTTCCTCGATATCCGAGCATGCGATATGCGATGACGTGTCCCATTTCATGAACAGGTATAGAAATGAGAACAAGGGTGTACATCCCAACAGCAAATAAAAGCATCTCAGCCGATTCAATAAGAAGAGGCAACGCGATCAACCCCTCTTTTCAAGTTGCTGGTTGTGATATTACCACAATACTTTTGTGTGGTCAATATATCTCTTTCAGATTTCCTGCTATTCTTAGATTGGTTTATTATGGAATTATGAAGAAAGAACTCACAATTCTTACGCAAAACGATAAAGAAACAAGGGAGCTTGCTGAGGGGCTTGCAACTGAACTCATCACGGGGCAAAACGTATGCAATGTGGTGAGTTTAGAAGGCGATTTGGGTGCAGGAAAGACCACATTTATGCAAGGATTTGCTCGCGGGTTTGGCGTAAAGCAACAAATTACAAGTCCTACATTTATTATCTTCCGGGTTTTTGATTTAAGGCGTAATCCTTTCAAGCGTTTGTATCACTTTGATCTCTATCGTTTAAAGTCATACGAGGATTTAGAAATATTGGGTTTTAAGGAAATTATTTCAGACCCACGCAATATGGTAGTAATTGAGTGGGGGGACATGATTCGTGAACATCTTCCTAAGCACGTTCAGATTACGTTCCGAGGATTGCTGCAGAATGTAAGGGAAATAAAAATAATAAAAAAATAAAATCTCAAAATAGAAAATTGTGGAAATGTGAAATTCTTTTTGAGAAATTTCACACCATAATTTTTAACTTTGAGATTTGCACTTTGAATTTTGTATGAAGACTCTAGTTCTAATTGATGCTAACGCCTTAATCCATCGGGCGTTTTATGCGTTGCCACCAATGTCAGACAAGAATGGGCACCCCACTAATGCATTGTATGGTCTCTCAAGCATTCTCCTCAAGATAGTTCGTGAATTGAAGCCCGATTACGCAGTTGCAGCATTTGATCTTGCGGCTCCCACATTTCGTCACAAGGAGTATGAGGCATATAAAGCTCAACGGAAAAAAGCCTCCCCAGAGCTTATAAGTCAGATTAAGGAAGCCCCGAAAATATTTGAGGCGTTTGGCATCAAAGTGCTTAGCAAGGAAGGTTATGAGGCAGACGATGTAATTGCCACGTGTGTCGAGGAATTTAAAAAAGAACCGGATCTCAAGATTATTATTATTACCGGAGATCTAGACACCTTGCAGCTTGTTTCTGGAGAGAAGGTTGTGGTTTCCACGATGAAGAAGGGAATTGGGGAGACCGTTGTCTATGATGAGCGTGAAGTAAAAGCTCGTTTTGATCTTTCTCCGGAACAGATGCCCGACTTCAAGGGGCTTAAAGGGGATCCTTCGGATAATATTCCTGGCGTACCTGGAATAGGGGAAAAGACTGCCATCCAACTTCTTAGGCAGTTTCATACTCTTGAAAATCTTTTTGAAAAAATTGAGGCGGATAAGACCCTCGTAAATGAGAAGACATACGTGAAACTTGTGGAAAATAAAGATCAGGCTTTTTTTAGCAAGTATTTAGCAGTAACAAAAAGAGATCTTCCCTTGGGGGTTGTCCTATCAGATTTAAGTTTTTCTCTATCTGAGGACGTGTTGCGTGGTGTCTTTGAGGAGCGGAATTTTAGAAGTCTTGTAGTGCGACTTATGGAGAAGGAGGGTGAGGCAGGAAAGGAAGAAAAAGAGAAGGAGATAGAACAAGGAGAAAAAAGAATGGATTGTGAGACGTTTTTAAAAATGCCAGGAAAAGAATTTTTTTTATTTCTTGAAGGGGATGATTTGTGGATTGCGAATAGGTCGAGTAGTTGTATAGTGACCCCTCTTCAGGCAGGACTGTTGGAACGATTCTACAAGAATGACGGATACTACATTGGCCATGATATAAAAGCGCTTTTAAGGTGGCACAAACGACATGGTGTGCTCCCCCCTTTCTTTTCATTTGATACCATGATTGGAGCATGGCTTCTGGACCCGGAACGACGAGACTATAACATTGCTGCCGTTATCGAACGGATATTTAAAAAAGAGAAAAATGAAGACCTTCTTTTCCCCTTATATGAGTGGATTAAAAAGAAAATAGATCAATATGAATTGCAGTATGTATACAGTAATATCGAGTTACCGCTTACCCCAATTTTAAGTGAAATGGAAATGCGGGGAATTGGTGTTGACGTTGATTCGCTTGTAAGTTTGGGAGAGAAAACGAATGTCGCGCTTAAGGAGCTTGAAGAGGAGATACATAAGGAGACTGGTAGTTCATTTAATATCAATTCCCCTAAACAGCTAAGCGAGGTTCTTTTTACGCTTTTAAAACTTCCCACAAAAGGTATCCGAAAAACACCGCAAGGGGCACTTTCCACAGACGCCTCGGAATTGGCAAAATTGCGAGATAAGCACCCCGCAATTGATTTAATTTTGCGTTACAGAGAACTTAATAAGTTAAAGACGACGTATATAGATGCGCTTCCCAAATTTGTGGAAGAGAGTACGAGGAGGCTTCATACGACATTTCATCAAACAGGAACTGCCACAGGGCGACTATCTTCTTCCGAACCGAACTTACAAAATATTCCCGCCCAAGGCGACGAAGCGCGAATGATACGAGATGCATTCATTCCAGAAAAGGGTTTTCAGTTTGTAGCATTTGATTATTCTCAGCTTGAGTTGCGTATTGTTGCCGCTCTTTCAAAGGACGAAAAAATGGTTAACGCGTTTTTAGAAGGAAAAGACATTCATGCGCTCACTGCAGCGGAAGTCAATAACATTTCTTTAGATGATGTGACTCCTGAGTTGCGTCGTCATGCGAAGACTCTTAACTTTGGAATGGTATATGGGATGGGGGCGCGTGCGTTTGCAGAAAGTTCAGGATTATCTTTTGCTGACGCAAAACGTTTTATTCAAGAGTACTTTAGCGATTTTAAGGGGATTAAAACGTATCAGGATTCGATTATTAGTTTTGCTAAAACATATGGATATGTAAAAACAGAGACAGGAAGACGACGTTACCTTTCAGACATTGTTTCAGGCAATCCCAAGTTTCAATCCCAAGCGGAACGTGCCGCGATTAATATGCCGGTTCAAGGACTTGCCGCGGACATCATGAAACTTGCCATGATTCATGTTAATGCCTGGATACGTGAAAAAAAACTAGAGGATGATGTCAGGTTGCTTTTAAGTATTCACGATGAACTTGTTTTTGAAATAGCAGAGGGGGTTGAGAATAATGTGATACAAAAGATTAGGGAGATAATGGAACACGCACTTTCCCTAAGTAATGTTAAAGGGCTTAATCTTAGCGTTCCACTTGTGGTGGACATGAAAGCGGGAAACAGTTGGGGCAACATGAAAAAAATGTAAAATTCAAAAATCAATATGATTATTTTTCTCTACGGTCCGGATCGACACCGGCTTCTTAAAAAGAAAAAAGAGATTGTTGATGTGTACATGGCGCGCAACGTCACGGCTTTGGATTTTAAGAAATTCGACTTTGAACGAAAAGAAGACGTTTTTGGTTTGGAAGGTTTTTTTAAAACGCATTCTATGTTTGCGACAAAGAAGCTCGCAGCCGTAGATAACTGTCTCGCGCGCGAGCATGAGCTTATGAGTTTTCTTGAGGACCTTAATGTTGCTGAAGATCCTATGCGTACTGTTCTCCTGTCTCATCATGGCGACCTTCCTAAAAAGGGCGCGTTTGTGGAATACATAGAAAACGGGGGAAATATAAAAACACAGAGCTTTTCATTGCCCACAAAGTCTACGACGAATAGTCTTATAAAAGACTGGTTAGATAAGACAGGTCTTAGCGCTGATGCGCGTACTGTGCTGGCGCTGGGAGAATATTATGGAAATGATTTTGGAAAGCTTGAGTTTGCAATGGAACGACTTTTGTTGTGGAAGCGCGCTAATTCATCCTTACATGTAACAGCGCAGGATTTGGAATTTTTCATTCCTGAAACTGAGGAGAATATTTTTACTTTTGTGGAGGCACTTATTAAAAAGGACATTGAAGAAATTTACCGCATTATTCGAGCAACTACGTACGCAAAAAGAAATGTCTGGGATATTTTAAGGATCTTTGATTTCGAGTTAAAACAACTTGTGCTCGTGATGAGTGGTGACAAGAAGGGGATGGGTGGTCTTTCTGCCTGGGTGCGTGGCAAGTTAGAACGTATTACTAAATTGACTTCGGAGAGGGAGATTATAGCGTGGTACAACACAATAGCCTCGCTGGATGCGAGGCTAAAGAGAAGTGAAATAGGGGAAGATGAGGCGTTCGAAGAGATAATATCAACCCCGCTTCTGTTCGCCACTATTTCTTAGATGAGGCAGTTTTTGCGGCTCGTGACTTAAGACGAGCAGCTTTGTTGCGATGAATTACGCCAGTTTTTACAGCCTTATCAATTGCTTTGTAGGCAAGAGGGAGTTCTTTTACAGAAGACATCTTTTTAAGCGCCGATTTAATGGCTGTCTTCTTTTGAATGTTGCGAGCTCTTCTTCTAAGGCTCTGGCGATATGCTTTTTGTGCTGATTTTGTATTCGGCATAGTAAACAAAATTTAAAAATCGAAACTACAATTTAAAACCAAAAAAAGTTTTTACTTGTTAATCTTAATAGTAAATACATTCGATCTTGTGTTAAGATATAACGTATTTTTCCGAAAAAGTAAAGGGGGTGGGTGGAGGTGATAGTCTGACACAAGAATACATAAGAATGTTATACTATATGTATGTCACGCCGACTTAAATTACATCTTGACCCAAAAAAACGGTATCTTCAGGTGGCGTTAAATAGCACTCTCAAGGAGGCGCAGGATATTATTCGTCAATTGCCTGTGAGCGATCGTATTATCATTGAGGCGGGAACGCCACTTATTAAACAATATGGGGGAGAGGCAATACGGCAAGTTTATTCTTGGTGCAGAGAACATTTTTCCGGGTTTAACCCTTATGTTGTGGCAGACCTTAAAACAATGGATCGAGGGGCAACAGAGGTAGAAATCGCTGCGAAGAGTGGTGCAAGCGCTGCAATTGCATTAGGTGTCGCTCCAATTGAGACGCTTAATTCATTTATAGACGCCTGTGAGGTGCGAGGTCTTGATGCAATGATTGATATGATGAACGTGGAGTTTCCTCTTTCTGTTCTCCGTGGACTCAAAAGAGTTCCCCCTGTCGTAATTTTACATCGGGGCGTTGATGAAGAATCTTTCAACAGAGAAAAACAGATACCTCTTCACGAAATCCGTCGTATTAAGGGGAACTATGATATCATGATTTCCATTGCGGGAGGGGATACATTACGAGAAGCGCAGCGGGCAATTTTTAACGATGCTGATATTGTAGTTATCTGGAAATCGGTGTTTAGTAGCACAAAAGATACTGCCCAACTGGTTTCCGACTTTTTAAAAGTAACAAAATAAAATATATCTCCCGAAGAGGTTTACTTAAAATCGAACTCACCTTTTTCTGGTTTTTCTCCATCAACTTTGCTAAGAAGTATTCCTATCTCTTTCCCAATAGAAGAATATGAATCCATAAGCACCCCTTCGGATTCTATTGATAGTATTTTCATTCGAACACCACTGCTTATAATCTCTTGTCCTTTTTGAAGGGTCCCTTTTTTAAGAACCCCTTCTACAAAATATCCTTCATCAAATTCCTTCAGGATATCTATGATTTCAACACGTGTGGTTTCCATGGAGAGATCTAGGGGGTGATGATGATGCCGATGTCGTTGGGTAGCTGAAGGGTGTAGGTTCCTATTTTAAACTTCGTGAGGGATTCGCGAAGTTTTTCTTTTAGTTCCTGTGGGGTAAGTGGAATAAGTAGTGGATCTTCTGTTCTAAAAAAAGACCCTTTTACTGTGGCAGGAAAGAGTATTTCATCATTTTCATTCCAGAGAACTGGTCGGTTGTCGTGCGTGTTTTGGAGGAGTGTTTGTATTTTTTTCCAATCCGAATCAAGGAATTCGTTTGTTTTCCAGTCGGCATGTGTAAAAAAGACGCTCGTAACATTTTGGTCCATGATGGGTGGTCTGCAGAATATTACTGGTTTTGTGTTTGCAAACCTTTTCTCTACTTCATCTAGAAAGTGATCTTTGCAGTAAGAAGTTTCAATAATTTGGTCACTGGGATTGATAAAGCTGAGTGTAAAAAACGGCCTTCTCCACGGAAGAGATTCACCGTATCCGCATATTTTTGGTTTGTTTTTCCACCAACGGAAAAAAACAAAGAGAAGAATAACAGAAAAGAAGGAAATTTCGGAAAATGACTTTAGATCCAAAAATTGCTCTAAGCTCAAGGCGTTATAGACGGGTTCCATCATAAGGAACCAAACTATGCTAAAAAAGAAAAATAGTATGACGAATACGGCGATCTTGAACAACAAGACGATCAATCCTAACATGCGTTATTTTTTGGTTTTTAGGTAATCGGAAAGTGATTGGATGCCTTGGAGGAATTCGATAGGGAGGGCAAAAATAACTGTTTTTGAGGGATCTGGATTTATCTTCTCGATTGTTTCAAGTGTACGGAGTGAAAGCCCGCCGGGAACGGCGCTTAAACGTTCTGCTGCCTGGGAAAGTTTCTCTGCTGCTTCATATTCCCCTTGCGATTGAATAACGATTGCGCGTCGCTCGCGTTCTGATTCTGCCTGTTTTGCCATAATGCGTTTCATGTCTGCGGGGAGTTCAATGTCTTGGATTCTGATGTCAGTAATGTTGATACCCCACTCGGTAGTGATCATGTCAACGTCTTTTTTCATCTCCCCGGCAATCTTTTCTCGTTCTGAAAGAAGTGTATCAAGTTCGACGCCACCAATCACATCTCTAAGGGCCGCCTGTGCATACTGCACTATTGCGTTATAGTAGCTCCTAATTTTTAGTACTGCCTTGTCAGCATCAAGGACGTGGAAGTATACTACCGCGTTAATTCCTACGGGTACATTGTCTTTTGTAATGACTTCTTGTTGAGGAATTTCTGTGCTATTTACACGAACGTCTACAACGATCATTTCTTGAATACCAAAGAGGACGAAGATCCATGTGAGGCCCGGTCCTCGTACGCCAGCATACCTACCCAGCGTAAGCACAACTCCGCGTTCGTATTCTTTCACAACACGTAATCCTCGTAGGAGGATGTACACAACAAAAAGAACAATAAAAGTTATAAAAACTTGCATATATGTTTAGTTAATTTGCTTATTATTAGTATAGCACACCTGGTTGT
Organism: uncultured Candidatus Saccharibacteria bacterium; assembly: GCA_964388055.1. Classification (GTDB taxonomy): domain Bacteria; phylum Patescibacteriota; class Minisyncoccia; order UBA6257; family JACRHW01; genus CAYLXU01. The sequence goes on from CAYLXU010000001.1 coordinate 34,656, forward strand.
CACAATCTCGATAGATGGCGTGTGATCGACTTTTTATTGCCGGGCACATTTTACATTTAATGTTGTCCAAATTAGAGTATAGATAAGCAGAAATTCCTAACATCTAATTCTCAATTTCTAGCAAAACTTCAAATATAAAATTTTCAAATTGAAAATTTTTAAAATTAGAAATTGAAAGTTGTAGTATGATTTATTCTCTTTCAGGAAAAATTCGGTCTGCTCAAGCCAACGCAATAGTTATTGAGACAGAAGGGGGGGTCGGGTATCTTGTGTTTGCCACCCCCGAAACAATATCTCGGGCCGTGATACACGAAAATGCGCGACTCTATACGTTTCTTCAAGTGCGTGAGGACGCACTTGAACTGTATGGTTTTATCTCAGAAGAAGAACTCGCTTTTTTTAGACTTCTTACTACGGTATCGGGTGTGGGCCCCAAGGCGGCGATGGCAATTTTGGGTGTTGCGGACATTCACACACTCCGTTCGGCAATCGCATCCGGAAAGGTAGAGATTTTGAGTCGTGCAGGAGGGATAGGAAAGAAAACAAGTGAAAGAATCATTGTTGAATTAAAAGAGAAGGTGGGAAAGAGCGATGAAAAGATTAAAGCATTTGAACTTGATCTTGATATACTCGAGGCGTTAAAATCTTTGGGGTATTCTGGGCAGGAGGCGCAGCGAGCAATTAAAGAGCTTTCTCCTGATATAATTAGTTTTTCAGAACGCCTTAAGGCTGCTCTAAAAATGCTCGGGAAGAAATGAGTATCTTGTATAGATACATGATAAACAAACTACGATCATACTATCATTTAATGTGGGCATATCTCAGTGCTTTTTTTTCTGGTTTTCCATCGAGAAGGCTTACGGTTATTGGTATCACTGGTACGAAGGGGAAGACGACAACAACTGAACTCATGGTCCATGTACTAAGAAGCGCGGGGCACAAGGTTGTTTCTTCATCTGGGCTCCAATTTCGTATAGATGAGAAAGTAGTTCCAAATGATTTTAAGATGACGATGCCTGGACGTGGTTTTCTCCAGCGTCTCCTGGCGCGAGGGGTAAAAGAGAGGTGTGATGTTGCGATTCTTGAGGTGACATCGGAGGGGCTGGCCCAGTCTCGGCACTCCTATATTAATTTTGATGTTGCGGTGTTTTTAGGTATTCATGAGGAGCATCTAGAGAGGCATGGGGGGTTTGAGGGGTATAGAAGGGCAAAGGAGATGCTATTCCAAGCGCTTCAAGAGTCAGAAAAAAAGAAGAAAATTGCAGTTATAAATACTGATGATGCACACGCTCCAGAGTTTGTAAAATATCAGGTAGACGAAGTGTGGGGATTTGGGTTTAAAGGAAATGGACTTAAAAAGGGCATGAAAATGCTCAAGGCAGATGGTGTGCAGTCCACTGCCGCTGGTTTGCAGTTTTATATAAACGGCAATCGCATCCTTTCAAGAATTCTTGGAGAATTTAATGTATATAATGTGCTTGCTGTAGTTGCAGTTGCGAAGGCTCTTCACATAGATGACGGAGTAATTCAAAGCGCTATCGAAACATTTTCTGGAATTCCAGGGAGAATGGAAGTAATTAATGGGAAAGGAATTCACGTGATTGTCGATTACGCGCATACGCCGGACTCTCTTGAATGGGTATATAAAGAGGCACGAAGAATTTTTAACCCTAGCTCGATGGTGTGTGTTCTTGGTGCGGCAGGGGGAGGAAGAGACACGTGGAAACGTTCGGTGTTTGGCGAACTTGCGGCAATGTACTGTGATGAAATAATTCTTGCAAATGAAGACCCGTACGACGAAAATCCAGAAAGCATTTTACAAGATATTAAAAAAGGAATTGATCAGTTTTCAAATAGAAAAGTAAAGTTGTCGGCATCCTCATTTAATTCATTCCAAGAGACTTCAAAGACACATACGAATGCGCGGGTGCACATTATTTTGGAAAGGCGTGAGGCCATTAAAAAAGCGATATCTCTTGCGAAACCAGGCGATGTTGTGGTAATTACGGGAAAGGGGGGTGAACGATGGATGGTGCTTGCGGGGGGAAAGAAGATTCCGTGGGACGACTCCGGTATTGTAAAAGAAGTAGTATATGCCTAGTAGTGAAAAAGGATTTCTCAAGAAAGATCTCTATAAAAAGGTGTACAATGTTGCGCCTATTTTTTGCGTAGATATAGTTGCGGTGTGCGGTAACGAGTTTCTCTTAGGAAAAAGGGAGAACGAGCCTGAGAAAGGAAAATGGTTTCTCCCTGGTGGGCGTATTTATAAGATGGAACCTTTTGAAAAAGCAGTAGCGCGAAAAGTAAAAGAGGAGTTGGGTATTCGTGTTGCAAAAAAGGATTTCAAATTTCTAACGCTTGGAACCGTGATGTCAAAAAAAGCTCCATTTGGTGATGGTCCGTTCCATGCAGCAATTGGAGTATATAAGGTAAATATAAAAAAGAAGGATCTAGTAAGGGCAGATTCTCAACACTCAGAACTAAGATGGTTTACCACGATAGATAAAAAGTGGCACCCTTATGTGAAAGAATCTCTTCACGCAGCAGGATTCAAATAAGATACGTATGAAAAAAGCATTCATAACTGGTATTACGGGTCAAGACGGCTCATATCTTACAGAGCTTCTTTTAGGGAAAGGGTATGAAGTACACGGTCTTATTCGTCGTTCCTCTACGTTTAATACGTCACGCATTGATCACGTCTATCAGGATCCTCACGAAAATAAGGCAAACCTCTTTCTTCATTATGGTGACCTCTCAGATGCAGGAAACTTGAGAAAGTTGATTTTTGATATTCAACCAGACGAGGTGTATCACCTTGGTGCGCAATCACATGTACGTGTTTCGTTTGATATGCCGGAATATACCGCAGATGTAACGGGGCTTGCCACGATGCGTATTTTGGAGACGATAAAAGATTTTGAAAAGACGTACAATAAAAAAATAAAGTTTTATCAAGCAAGCTCAAGCGAAATGTTTGGATCAACACCTCCTCCACAAAACGAAAAAACACCTTTTCATCCGCGGAGTCCTTATGGGTGCGCAAAGGTGTTTGCATACCATAGTACGGTTAATTATCGGGAGGCATATAATTTGTTTGCAGTGAACGGTATTCTTTTTAATCACGAAAGTCCACGTCGTGGGGAAACATTTGTAACGCGAAAAATTACACGCGGCATTGCGCGTATTAAGGCGGGTCTAGATAAAAAACTCTATCTTGGGAACCTCAACGCCCGTCGTGATTGGGGATATGCGAAAGAATATATGGAGGCTGCGTGGATGATGCTCCAGCAGGATAAGCCCGATGATTACGTGATCGGAACAGGTGAGACTCATTCCGTGAAGGAGTTTGTCCAAGCCGCGTTCAAGCATGCCGGGATTTCAAATTGGAAAAACTATGTCGAAATTGATCCGCGGTATTATAGACCAACCGAAGTTGATGTATTAATTGCCGATCCAACAAAAGCAAGAAAGAGGTTGAAATGGAAACCAAAGACCACCTTTGACGAGCTTGTAAAACTCATGGTAGAAGAAGACCTAAAGGCCTATAACATAACAAAGGGGGCATAGTATGAACCTTAACAAGCAAAAAATCTTAGTAACGGGTGGGGCGGGATTTTTGGGATCATTCGTTCTCGAGAAACTTAAGGCACGTGGAGTGCAGGAGGAAAACCTTAGAGTAGTTCGTTCTGCGGAATATGATTTGCGAAAAATGGAGGATTGCATACGAGCGGTTGAGGGCGTGAATCTTATCATTCATCTTGCAGCGAAGGTGGGAGGGATTGGATTTAATCGAGAACACCCTGGAGAACTTTTTTACGATAACATTATGATGGGTGTTCAACTCATGGAGGCTGCTCGTCTCGCGGGTGTTCAGAAATTCGTTGCTGTTGGGACTATTTGTGCATACCCAAAATTTACCCCCGTTCCGTTTAAGGAGGATGATCTTTGGGTCGGATATCCCGAGGAAACGAATGCGCCTTACGGTCTCGCAAAGAAGATGCTTCTTGTGCAGGCTCAGGCATACCGTGCGCAATATGGAATGAATGCAATATATCTCCTACCAGTGAATCTTTATGGACCACGCGACAACTTTAAACCAGAAAGTTCTCACGTAATCCCCGCGCTTATTAAGAAGGTGCACGACGCGAAAATCTCTGGTGCGGACCATATTGATGTGTGGGGGACAGGAAGTGCAACACGAGAGTTTCTGTATGTCGAAGATGCTGCAGAGGGAATCATATTGGCTACGGAACGGTATAATAAAGAGCATCCCGTAAACCTTGGTTCCGGTATGGAGATTTCCATTAGGGATCTTATTACGAAGATTTGTGAGATCATGGATTTTAGAGGAGAACTTCGGTGGGATACTACGAAGCCGGATGGTCAGCCGCGGAGGATGTTGGATGTAACTCGTGCGGAAGCTGAATTTGTTTTTAAGGCGCAGACGAGTTTTGAGGAGGGTCTCAAAAGGACAATCGACTGGTATACTGCGACCACATAGCGATTACATGTAAAACAATGTGAAACACGCCATCTGGATGGCGTGTTTTTTGTGGTGTGCCGAGTTAGGATATAATGTAGTTATGAATGGTAAATTTGGAAAACGAGAAACGGTTTTTGTTCACGAGTCGCCGGAAGAGCTTATCGCGAAAGCAAAAATTGGTGGTTCTTTAGATCTCTCTTTATTGAGAGACGATGAAAAGAAAGAGGTATTACGATGGTATCGAAAACACGCGGATGATGGGGGGGTGTTGGGATATGAAGAGGCTACCGACTTTTTGGAGGAGTTTGTGAGGCACGATATGGTGCGTGATGCAGAGCTTGTGGGCTACATTAAGTCGGGAAACGTAGATGAGCATCGTCTTGGTGTATATTTGGGAGAGGCGGTAGAGCCGGGGAGATATGTGCAATCTTTTTATAAGTGTTGGTGGGCGTTTGGCACGGAAAGACGGGAAGAGTTCATTTATAAATTTACAAAACAACATCCAGAACACGCAGAAATGGTGGTTCCGTTTGTAGACTTAAGTCGGGTATACATTGAAGAGAGAAAAGATGGTTCTGTCTCTCGGAAATCGATTCTAGAGGCGCGTTTTAAACGTATCGGCGATGCGAAGCGTCTCATAGAGGCGTTTTTGGCATTTTGTGATATTGATGAAAACTTGAGTTCGCGCATGTCATTTGGGATGCGTTTTCACTCCCGTCTTATTGAGCATTATTACGATACAAACCGATCAGTACTATATCCATATCTTGGAGAGTTATATGACAAGGGGTTTATTGATGATGGAAAAATTGAATCCCTCCTTGGTGCATATCCGTATTCCTCAGGAAATGTTGATTATACACAGGAGGAAGAAAAAGAGATGAAAGTGCTTGAGGGAAAAATAAAAAAACTTGGAAACCCTTCGGACCTCGGTAAGTATGGTCACCCATCGGAGTTTTTTCCTAGAAAGGACGCTCTCCGCCTTGAAGAATTGAGAGATCAGGGAAAGTTGCGCGCAACGGAATACTTACTTACAAATTTTATTGCACATCAAAAAAAATTTAATTTCGATGTGCAGAAATTTTTAGGTGAATGTATTGAGTGGCGTGTACCTATTTTTGCGTTTGTGGATCAACTCGGTTTGAGTAAAAGGGAGGTGGGCATGCTTATTGCCCGGGCGAGAGTAGAAAATGGTGAGTTGCCCTTTTCTTTGGCAAACCTGGAGGATCTGCGGACACTTTTGGAGTTTAACGCGAAACACAAAAATGAGGAGGGTGTGGATCTTAAGAAGATGGTGCTAGATCTTCTAAAAGAAGATTTTAAGACTCAAGGAGTAAATTTATTTGCCAATCGGGGCATTGTGTTGAGAATCGATAGGGTACTTTCCTTATTTGGTAAAGAGGAGGGAGAAAGATTGTTGGCGGCTATTACGAGCGATGCCTCGGAATTGTGGTTATTTAATCCAAGGTATGTGTTGGAACATAACCTGATGACGTTTGAGGAGCTTATTGATAAAACGTCTTCAAATGAATATGAGTATGTGAGACACCTTGGAAAGTTGATGTATCACGCAAGGCTTCTTGATGTGGAACATGGTGTGGGCATGCATCTTTCTAATGTTGTGCAAAGAGCGAAAAGGATTATAGATACAAGTCCGGCGTTGTTTTTTGATGAAGATACTTCTCATGTAATTAATCAGATTTTTAACAGGGAGGAACGCGCTCTTTTTGTGGCGAATCATTTAAAACCGCCTGTGGATTCTTCTTTTTTGGGGAAACTTCTTGTTTCTCAGGACTGGTCCCCATTTCGAAATGTGTGTCACGATCTTCTTGTTTCAGAACCGATATTGTTTGCCGAGACGTTTCGTTATCATGAAAAAGGGATCTATAGTGTCCTGAGTCGGAAGGAGGTGCGAGAGCTTGTTCTCACGAATGCGGCGCACATGGATTTTGAACATCTTGCATGGAGCGATCAATTTAAACGAGAGCTTGTTTCCCACGCTGCATACCAAAAGAGGTTTTTTGAGTGTGTGGTTGAGAGGGGTAGCGCACAGGTTCTTGTAGAATTTATAGGTCGAATGGAGTTTCCAGAAGTAGAGAATTGGGAACAAACCAAAAAACAAATTAAAGAAAACGAGGATCGTATACGAACAGAGCAAGAGAGGCTTGAAAGGGTAAGCCCGGTGTCCGATGGAGAAATGAGAGCGGAGATTAAAAAGAGAATTATTGATCTGATAGAGAAGACAAAGGAATTGAAGAGGAAAAAAAGTCTCGGTGGTGATATTGTTGAAACAAGAAGGCTTGTTGGGGAATTCAAGCGTACGGCAACGGAGGTGATGAGAGGTGTTGCGGAGAAAGAAAAATTTTTTATATTCAAGGATGGTGTTTTGGATGTGCTTGGGGAGATGGGGCGGGAAATAGCTCGTGGAGAGATTAGAGAGTATATAGAAATTCACCCAGAAGTGTTAATGAGATCAAGGTTTCACCCAAGACCTAGGCTTGTGTTTCGTGAGGTGTTAGGTGACGAGATGTTTTCAGAGCTTTTCATTGCCCACAAAGTCTACGACGAATAGTCTTATAAAAGACTGGTTAGATAAGACAGGTCTTAGCGCTGATGCGCGTACTGTGCTGGCGCTGGGAGAATATTATGGAAATGATTTTGGAAAGCTTGAGTTTGCAATGGAACGACTTTTGTTGTGGAAGCGCGCTAATTCATCCTTACATGTAACAGCGCAGGATTTGGAATTTTTCATTCCTGAAACTGAGGAGAATATTTTTACTTTTGTGGAGGCACTTATTAAAAAGGACATTGAAGAAATTTACCGCATTATTCGAGCAACTACGTACGCAAAAAGAAATGTCTGGGATATTTTAAGGATCTTTGATTTCGAGTTAAAACAACTTGTGCTCGTGATGAGTGGTGACAAGAAGGGGATGGGTGGTCTTTCTGCCTGGGTGCGTGGCAAGTTAGAACGTATTACTAAATTGACTTCGGAGAGGGAGATTATAGCGTGGTACAACACAATAGCCTCGCTGGATGCGAGGCTAAAGAGAAGTGAAATAGGGGAAGATGAGGCGTTCGAAGAGATAATATCAACCCCGCTTCTGTTCGCCACTATTTCTTAGATGAGGCAGTTTTTGCGGCTCGTGACTTAAGACGAGCAGCTTTGTTGCGATGAATTACGCCAGTTTTTACAGCCTTATCAATTGCTTTGTAGGCAAGAGGGAGTTCTTTTACAGAAGACATCTTTTTAAGCGCCGATTTAATGGCTGTCTTCTTTTGAATGTTGCGAGCTCTTCTTCTAAGGCTCTGGCGATATGCTTTTTGTGCTGATTTTGTATTCGGCATAGTAAACAAAATTTAAAAATCGAAACTACAATTTAAAACCAAAAAAAGTTTTTACTTGTTAATCTTAATAGTAAATACATTCGATCTTGTGTTAAGATATAACGTATTTTTCCGAAAAAGTAAAGGGGGTGGGTGGAGGTGATAGTCTGACACAAGAATACATAAGAATGTTATACTATATGTATGTCACGCCGACTTAAATTACATCTTGACCCAAAAAAACGGTATCTTCAGGTGGCGTTAAATAGCACTCTCAAGGAGGCGCAGGATATTATTCGTCAATTGCCTGTGAGCGATCGTATTATCATTGAGGCGGGAACGCCACTTATTAAACAATATGGGGGAGAGGCAATACGGCAAGTTTATTCTTGGTGCAGAGAACATTTTTCCGGGTTTAACCCTTATGTTGTGGCAGACCTTAAAACAATGGATCGAGGGGCAACAGAGGTAGAAATCGCTGCGAAGAGTGGTGCAAGCGCTGCAATTGCATTAGGTGTCGCTCCAATTGAGACGCTTAATTCATTTATAGACGCCTGTGAGGTGCGAGGTCTTGATGCAATGATTGATATGATGAACGTGGAGTTTCCTCTTTCTGTTCTCCGTGGACTCAAAAGAGTTCCCCCTGTCGTAATTTTACATCGGGGCGTTGATGAAGAATCTTTCAACAGAGAAAAACAGATACCTCTTCACGAAATCCGTCGTATTAAGGGGAACTATGATATCATGATTTCCATTGCGGGAGGGGATACATTACGAGAAGCGCAGCGGGCAATTTTTAACGATGCTGATATTGTAGTTATCTGGAAATCGGTGTTTAGTAGCACAAAAGATACTGCCCAACTGGTTTCCGACTTTTTAAAAGTAACAAAATAAAATATATCTCCCGAAGAGGTTTACTTAAAATCGAACTCACCTTTTTCTGGTTTTTCTCCATCAACTTTGCTAAGAAGTATTCCTATCTCTTTCCCAATAGAAGAATATGAATCCATAAGCACCCCTTCGGATTCTATTGATAGTATTTTCATTCGAACACCACTGCTTATAATCTCTTGTCCTTTTTGAAGGGTCCCTTTTTTAAGAACCCCTTCTACAAAATATCCTTCATCAAATTCCTTCAGGATATCTATGATTTCAACACGTGTGGTTTCCATGGAGAGATCTAGGGGGTGATGATGATGCCGATGTCGTTGGGTAGCTGAAGGGTGTAGGTTCCTATTTTAAACTTCGTGAGGGATTCGCGAAGTTTTTCTTTTAGTTCCTGTGGGGTAAGTGGAATAAGTAGTGGATCTTCTGTTCTAAAAAAAGACCCTTTTACTGTGGCAGGAAAGAGTATTTCATCATTTTCATTCCAGAGAACTGGTCGGTTGTCGTGCGTGTTTTGGAGGAGTGTTTGTATTTTTTTCCAATCCGAATCAAGGAATTCGTTTGTTTTCCAGTCGGCATGTGTAAAAAAGACGCTCGTAACATTTTGGTCCATGATGGGTGGTCTGCAGAATATTACTGGTTTTGTGTTTGCAAACCTTTTCTCTACTTCATCTAGAAAGTGATCTTTGCAGTAAGAAGTTTCAATAATTTGGTCACTGGGATTGATAAAGCTGAGTGTAAAAAACGGCCTTCTCCACGGAAGAGATTCACCGTATCCGCATATTTTTGGTTTGTTTTTCCACCAACGGAAAAAAACAAAGAGAAGAATAACAGAAAAGAAGGAAATTTCGGAAAATGACTTTAGATCCAAAAATTGCTCTAAGCTCAAGGCGTTATAGACGGGTTCCATCATAAGGAACCAAACTATGCTAAAAAAGAAAAATAGTATGACGAATACGGCGATCTTGAACAACAAGACGATCAATCCTAACATGCGTTATTTTTTGGTTTTTAGGTAATCGGAAAGTGATTGGATGCCTTGGAGGAATTCGATAGGGAGGGCAAAAATAACTGTTTTTGAGGGATCTGGATTTATCTTCTCGATTGTTTCAAGTGTACGGAGTGAAAGCCCGCCGGGAACGGCGCTTAAACGTTCTGCTGCCTGGGAAAGTTTCTCTGCTGCTTCATATTCCCCTTGCGATTGAATAACGATTGCGCGTCGCTCGCGTTCTGATTCTGCCTGTTTTGCCATAATGCGTTTCATGTCTGCGGGGAGTTCAATGTCTTGGATTCTGATGTCAGTAATGTTGATACCCCACTCGGTAGTGATCATGTCAACGTCTTTTTTCATCTCCCCGGCAATCTTTTCTCGTTCTGAAAGAAGTGTATCAAGTTCGACGCCACCAATCACATCTCTAAGGGCCGCCTGTGCATACTGCACTATTGCGTTATAGTAGCTCCTAATTTTTAGTACTGCCTTGTCAGCATCAAGGACGTGGAAGTATACTACCGCGTTAATTCCTACGGGTACATTGTCTTTTGTAATGACTTCTTGTTGAGGAATTTCTGTGCTATTTACACGAACGTCTACAACGATCATTTCTTGAATACCAAAGAGGACGAAGATCCATGTGAGGCCCGGTCCTCGTACGCCAGCATACCTACCCAGCGTAAGCACAACTCCGCGTTCGTATTCTTTCACAACACGTAATCCTCGTAGGAGGATGTACACAACAAAAAGAACAATAAAAGTTATAAAAACTTGCATATATGTTTAGTTAATTTGCTTATTATTAGTATAGCACACCTGGTTGTCACAATCTCGATAGATGGCGTGTGATCGACTTTTTATTGCCGGGCACATTTTACATTTAATGTTGTCCAAATTAGAGTATAGATAAGCAGAAATTCCTAACATCTAATTCTCAATTTCTAGCAAAACTTCAAATATAAAATTTTCAAATTGAAAATTTTTAAAATTAGAAATTGAAAGTTGTAGTATGATTTATTCTCTTTCAGGAAAAATTCGGTCTGCTCAAGCCAACGCAATAGTTATTGAGACAGAAGGGGGGGTCGGGTATCTTGTGTTTGCCACCCCCGAAACAATATCTCGGGCCGTGATACACGAAAATGCGCGACTCTATACGTTTCTTCAAGTGCGTGAGGACGCACTTGAACTGTATGGTTTTATCTCAGAAGAAGAACTCGCTTTTTTTAGACTTCTTACTACGGTATCGGGTGTGGGCCCCAAGGCGGCGATGGCAATTTTGGGTGTTGCGGACATTCACACACTCCGTTCGGCAATCGCATCCGGAAAGGTAGAGATTTTGAGTCGTGCAGGAGGGATAGGAAAGAAAACAAGTGAAAGAATCATTGTTGAATTAAAAGAGAAGGTGGGAAAGAGCGATGAAAAGATTAAAGCATTTGAACTTGATCTTGATATACTCGAGGCGTTAAAATCTTTGGGGTATTCTGGGCAGGAGGCGCAGCGAGCAATTAAAGAGCTTTCTCCTGATATAATTAGTTTTTCAGAACGCCTTAAGGCTGCTCTAAAAATGCTCGGGAAGAAATGAGTATCTTGTATAGATACATGATAAACAAACTACGATCATACTATCATTTAATGTGGGCATATCTCAGTGCTTTTTTTTCTGGTTTTCCATCGAGAAGGCTTACGGTTATTGGTATCACTGGTACGAAGGGGAAGACGACAACAACTGAACTCATGGTCCATGTACTAAGAAGCGCGGGGCACAAGGTTGTTTCTTCATCTGGGCTCCAATTTCGTATAGATGAGAAAGTAGTTCCAAATGATTTTAAGATGACGATGCCTGGACGTGGTTTTCTCCAGCGTCTCCTGGCGCGAGGGGTAAAAGAGAGGTGTGATGTTGCGATTCTTGAGGTGACATCGGAGGGGCTGGCCCAGTCTCGGCACTCCTATATTAATTTTGATGTTGCGGTGTTTTTAGGTATTCATGAGGAGCATCTAGAGAGGCATGGGGGGTTTGAGGGGTATAGAAGGGCAAAGGAGATGCTATTCCAAGCGCTTCAAGAGTCAGAAAAAAAGAAGAAAATTGCAGTTATAAATACTGATGATGCACACGCTCCAGAGTTTGTAAAATATCAGGTAGACGAAGTGTGGGGATTTGGGTTTAAAGGAAATGGACTTAAAAAGGGCATGAAAATGCTCAAGGCAGATGGTGTGCAGTCCACTGCCGCTGGTTTGCAGTTTTATATAAACGGCAATCGCATCCTTTCAAGAATTCTTGGAGAATTTAATGTATATAATGTGCTTGCTGTAGTTGCAGTTGCGAAGGCTCTTCACATAGATGACGGAGTAATTCAAAGCGCTATCGAAACATTTTCTGGAATTCCAGGGAGAATGGAAGTAATTAATGGGAAAGGAATTCACGTGATTGTCGATTACGCGCATACGCCGGACTCTCTTGAATGGGTATATAAAGAGGCACGAAGAATTTTTAACCCTAGCTCGATGGTGTGTGTTCTTGGTGCGGCAGGGGGAGGAAGAGACACGTGGAAACGTTCGGTGTTTGGCGAACTTGCGGCAATGTACTGTGATGAAATAATTCTTGCAAATGAAGACCCGTACGACGAAAATCCAGAAAGCATTTTACAAGATATTAAAAAAGGAATTGATCAGTTTTCAAATAGAAAAGTAAAGTTGTCGGCATCCTCATTTAATTCATTCCAAGAGACTTCAAAGACACATACGAATGCGCGGGTGCACATTATTTTGGAAAGGCGTGAGGCCATTAAAAAAGCGATATCTCTTGCGAAACCAGGCGATGTTGTGGTAATTACGGGAAAGGGGGGTGAACGATGGATGGTGCTTGCGGGGGGAAAGAAGATTCCGTGGGACGACTCCGGTATTGTAAAAGAAGTAGTATATGCCTAGTAGTGAAAAAGGATTTCTCAAGAAAGATCTCTATAAAAAGGTGTACAATGTTGCGCCTATTTTTTGCGTAGATATAGTTGCGGTGTGCGGTAACGAGTTTCTCTTAGGAAAAAGGGAGAACGAGCCTGAGAAAGGAAAATGGTTTCTCCCTGGTGGGCGTATTTATAAGATGGAACCTTTTGAAAAAGCAGTAGCGCGAAAAGTAAAAGAGGAGTTGGGTATTCGTGTTGCAAAAAAGGATTTCAAATTTCTAACGCTTGGAACCGTGATGTCAAAAAAAGCTCCATTTGGTGATGGTCCGTTCCATGCAGCAATTGGAGTATATAAGGTAAATATAAAAAAGAAGGATCTAGTAAGGGCAGATTCTCAACACTCAGAACTAAGATGGTTTACCACGATAGATAAAAAGTGGCACCCTTATGTGAAAGAATCTCTTCACGCAGCAGGATTCAAATAAGATACGTATGAAAAAAGCATTCATAACTGGTATTACGGGTCAAGACGGCTCATATCTTACAGAGCTTCTTTTAGGGAAAGGGTATGAAGTACACGGTCTTATTCGTCGTTCCTCTACGTTTAATACGTCACGCATTGATCACGTCTATCAGGATCCTCACGAAAATAAGGCAAACCTCTTTCTTCATTATGGTGACCTCTCAGATGCAGGAAACTTGAGAAAGTTGATTTTTGATATTCAACCAGACGAGGTGTATCACCTTGGTGCGCAATCACATGTACGTGTTTCGTTTGATATGCCGGAATATACCGCAGATGTAACGGGGCTTGCCACGATGCGTATTTTGGAGACGATAAAAGATTTTGAAAAGACGTACAATAAAAAAATAAAGTTTTATCAAGCAAGCTCAAGCGAAATGTTTGGATCAACACCTCCTCCACAAAACGAAAAAACACCTTTTCATCCGCGGAGTCCTTATGGGTGCGCAAAGGTGTTTGCATACCATAGTACGGTTAATTATCGGGAGGCATATAATTTGTTTGCAGTGAACGGTATTCTTTTTAATCACGAAAGTCCACGTCGTGGGGAAACATTTGTAACGCGAAAAATTACACGCGGCATTGCGCGTATTAAGGCGGGTCTAGATAAAAAACTCTATCTTGGGAACCTCAACGCCCGTCGTGATTGGGGATATGCGAAAGAATATATGGAGGCTGCGTGGATGATGCTCCAGCAGGATAAGCCCGATGATTACGTGATCGGAACAGGTGAGACTCATTCCGTGAAGGAGTTTGTCCAAGCCGCGTTCAAGCATGCCGGGATTTCAAATTGGAAAAACTATGTCGAAATTGATCCGCGGTATTATAGACCAACCGAAGTTGATGTATTAATTGCCGATCCAACAAAAGCAAGAAAGAGGTTGAAATGGAAACCAAAGACCACCTTTGACGAGCTTGTAAAACTCATGGTAGAAGAAGACCTAAAGGCCTATAACATAACAAAGGGGGCATAGTATGAACCTTAACAAGCAAAAAATCTTAGTAACGGGTGGGGCGGGATTTTTGGGATCATTCGTTCTCGAGAAACTTAAGGCACGTGGAGTGCAGGAGGAAAACCTTAGAGTAGTTCGTTCTGCGGAATATGATTTGCGAAAAATGGAGGATTGCATACGAGCGGTTGAGGGCGTGAATCTTATCATTCATCTTGCAGCGAAGGTGGGAGGGATTGGATTTAATCGAGAACACCCTGGAGAACTTTTTTACGATAACATTATGATGGGTGTTCAACTCATGGAGGCTGCTCGTCTCGCGGGTGTTCAGAAATTCGTTGCTGTTGGGACTATTTGTGCATACCCAAAATTTACCCCCGTTCCGTTTAAGGAGGATGATCTTTGGGTCGGATATCCCGAGGAAACGAATGCGCCTTACGGTCTCGCAAAGAAGATGCTTCTTGTGCAGGCTCAGGCATACCGTGCGCAATATGGAATGAATGCAATATATCTCCTACCAGTGAATCTTTATGGACCACGCGACAACTTTAAACCAGAAAGTTCTCACGTAATCCCCGCGCTTATTAAGAAGGTGCACGACGCGAAAATCTCTGGTGCGGACCATATTGATGTGTGGGGGACAGGAAGTGCAACACGAGAGTTTCTGTATGTCGAAGATGCTGCAGAGGGAATCATATTGGCTACGGAACGGTATAATAAAGAGCATCCCGTAAACCTTGGTTCCGGTATGGAGATTTCCATTAGGGATCTTATTACGAAGATTTGTGAGATCATGGATTTTAGAGGAGAACTTCGGTGGGATACTACGAAGCCGGATGGTCAGCCGCGGAGGATGTTGGATGTAACTCGTGCGGAAGCTGAATTTGTTTTTAAGGCGCAGACGAGTTTTGAGGAGGGTCTCAAAAGGACAATCGACTGGTATACTGCGACCACATAGCGATTACATGTAAAACAATGTGAAACACGCCATCTGGATGGCGTGTTTTTTGTGGTGTGCCGAGTTAGGATATAATGTAGTTATGAATGGTAAATTTGGAAAACGAGAAACGGTTTTTGTTCACGAGTCGCCGGAAGAGCTTATCGCGAAAGCAAAAATTGGTGGTTCTTTAGATCTCTCTTTATTGAGAGACGATGAAAAGAAAGAGGTATTACGATGGTATCGAAAACACGCGGATGATGGGGGGGTGTTGGGATATGAAGAGGCTACCGACTTTTTGGAGGAGTTTGTGAGGCACGATATGGTGCGTGATGCAGAGCTTGTGGGCTACATTAAGTCGGGAAACGTAGATGAGCATCGTCTTGGTGTATATTTGGGAGAGGCGGTAGAGCCGGGGAGATATGTGCAATCTTTTTATAAGTGTTGGTGGGCGTTTGGCACGGAAAGACGGGAAGAGTTCATTTATAAATTTACAAAACAACATCCAGAACACGCAGAAATGGTGGTTCCGTTTGTAGACTTAAGTCGGGTATACATTGAAGAGAGAAAAGATGGTTCTGTCTCTCGGAAATCGATTCTAGAGGCGCGTTTTAAACGTATCGGCGATGCGAAGCGTCTCATAGAGGCGTTTTTGGCATTTTGTGATATTGATGAAAACTTGAGTTCGCGCATGTCATTTGGGATGCGTTTTCACTCCCGTCTTATTGAGCATTATTACGATACAAACCGATCAGTACTATATCCATATCTTGGAGAGTTATATGACAAGGGGTTTATTGATGATGGAAAAATTGAATCCCTCCTTGGTGCATATCCGTATTCCTCAGGAAATGTTGATTATACACAGGAGGAAGAAAAAGAGATGAAAGTGCTTGAGGGAAAAATAAAAAAACTTGGAAACCCTTCGGACCTCGGTAAGTATGGTCACCCATCGGAGTTTTTTCCTAGAAAGGACGCTCTCCGCCTTGAAGAATTGAGAGATCAGGGAAAGTTGCGCGCAACGGAATACTTACTTACAAATTTTATTGCACATCAAAAAAAATTTAATTTCGATGTGCAGAAATTTTTAGGTGAATGTATTGAGTGGCGTGTACCTATTTTTGCGTTTGTGGATCAACTCGGTTTGAGTAAAAGGGAGGTGGGCATGCTTATTGCCCGGGCGAGAGTAGAAAATGGTGAGTTGCCCTTTTCTTTGGCAAACCTGGAGGATCTGCGGACACTTTTGGAGTTTAACGCGAAACACAAAAATGAGGAGGGTGTGGATCTTAAGAAGATGGTGCTAGATCTTCTAAAAGAAGATTTTAAGACTCAAGGAGTAAATTTATTTGCCAATCGGGGCATTGTGTTGAGAATCGATAGGGTACTTTCCTTATTTGGTAAAGAGGAGGGAGAAAGATTGTTGGCGGCTATTACGAGCGATGCCTCGGAATTGTGGTTATTTAATCCAAGGTATGTGTTGGAACATAACCTGATGACGTTTGAGGAGCTTATTGATAAAACGTCTTCAAATGAATATGAGTATGTGAGACACCTTGGAAAGTTGATGTATCACGCAAGGCTTCTTGATGTGGAACATGGTGTGGGCATGCATCTTTCTAATGTTGTGCAAAGAGCGAAAAGGATTATAGATACAAGTCCGGCGTTGTTTTTTGATGAAGATACTTCTCATGTAATTAATCAGATTTTTAACAGGGAGGAACGCGCTCTTTTTGTGGCGAATCATTTAAAACCGCCTGTGGATTCTTCTTTTTTGGGGAAACTTCTTGTTTCTCAGGACTGGTCCCCATTTCGAAATGTGTGTCACGATCTTCTTGTTTCAGAACCGATATTGTTTGCCGAGACGTTTCGTTATCATGAAAAAGGGATCTATAGTGTCCTGAGTCGGAAGGAGGTGCGAGAGCTTGTTCTCACGAATGCGGCGCACATGGATTTTGAACATCTTGCATGGAGCGATCAATTTAAACGAGAGCTTGTTTCCCACGCTGCATACCAAAAGAGGTTTTTTGAGTGTGTGGTTGAGAGGGGTAGCGCACAGGTTCTTGTAGAATTTATAGGTCGAATGGAGTTTCCAGAAGTAGAGAATTGGGAACAAACCAAAAAACAAATTAAAGAAAACGAGGATCGTATACGAACAGAGCAAGAGAGGCTTGAAAGGGTAAGCCCGGTGTCCGATGGAGAAATGAGAGCGGAGATTAAAAAGAGAATTATTGATCTGATAGAGAAGACAAAGGAATTGAAGAGGAAAAAAAGTCTCGGTGGTGATATTGTTGAAACAAGAAGGCTTGTTGGGGAATTCAAGCGTACGGCAACGGAGGTGATGAGAGGTGTTGCGGAGAAAGAAAAATTTTTTATATTCAAGGATGGTGTTTTGGATGTGCTTGGGGAGATGGGGCGGGAAATAGCTCGTGGAGAGATTAGAGAGTATATAGAAATTCACCCAGAAGTGTTAATGAGATCAAGGTTTCACCCAAGACCTAGGCTTGTGTTTCGTGAGGTGTTAGGTGACGAGATGTTTTCAGAGCTTTTTCGAGACCACATTAAAACGTTAGTATTTTGGAACGATCGATACGGAAGGGGGCTCTTTGAGATGCGAGATCTTCCTCTAGATCTTCAAAAAGACGCCGCCACCTTAAACCCCTTCTTTAAGATTCATGAAAAGGATAGTTTGCAGGAAGACTACTACGCGCATTGTCTTAGATGGTTTTCTTCATACAGTTTTTACCCGATTTTTGAAAAGCGTCTCATGCAAATTGCAAGGGAGCAGCAAAATGTTTTTGGTCAACAAACATCGCTTAAGTCCTTTACTCCAAACAAAGAATTTCATTCTCTTGGAAACTCTTTACTTCTTCTTGAGTCTTCCCCATTCGCGCGTCAGTACAGAGATGACATACTTGCACTCTCACCAAGGGAACAGGAGGTTACAATTTCTCTCTTTTCCTTCTTATCTTTTTATCATCTCGACGAACATGTGGTGTCACACCTTGAGGGAAAGAGCTTTGATTCTGCTCAGCAGGAGGCCCATGATGTGATAAGCCGCTTCTTACAAAAAATGTTTGAAATAAAGGAGGATCTCGGACCGGTCGCATCAATTCCTATTCAAGTTGTCCGCGCTCTCTCTATCTATTACAACAAGAGTTGTAGCGAGCATCTGGCTATGAGTAGTGCGTTCAGAAAAGCAATAGTACCTATTCTTAAAGGAAATTACGAAAGTTGGCGTGCGTGGGGTACAGATGGTGAAGTGCAAGAAGAGGGCAAGGATGCAGCACTCATGCAGATGAAGAAGGATAAACTTATTCCAGAGTCGCTGAATAGAGAACAATACGAATCTTGGATCAGGGAGGACGGGATGGATTTTTCTGAGGCTTTTTCGTACCAGATTACCGATGTGCGTTCTGGAATAAGAGACGTGATCTCCCGTGCGATGGTAGATCAACACATTGAGAAGGGTGAGCTCGAAACTGATTTTTTGGCACTCGAGAACAGATACGAACAACTCATCGCACCACTTAAGGAGATGGTAGCACGCCAGAAAGTGTTGCGGGATATTTCAAAGGGCCGCGATCTTACAGATGAGGAGAGGGGAGACTATGAGGGGCTTAAGCAGAGGATTCAAGAATATAAGGCGGGACACGAAGAAGAGTTTTCAAGTATTCAGGCACAGCAATATCTTGCAAGGCTAAGGAGTCTTACACTTGAAGAACTTGAATTACAAAATATTGTTCTTGGAAAAAAGAAAATTTCCTTTACTGATGTGTTTAAGGTGCTACAAGGGCATTTTAAGGAAAAACAAGATTTTCTCTCGGACATACAAAGAATAAGAGACGTGCTGCAGCGAGCATATCAGAGTATATTTGGGGGAGAAAAAGTGTCCCGATCACGTTTAATGGTCTCGGATGGTGTAGATCTGGAGACACATGTGCTTATTGGAGAAAAACCGGTCGCATCCTGCCAACATTATGATGGGTCGGATCTTAACTTTGGCCTTCTTTCTTATATATCCGACCCAGGAGTAAAGATCATTCAAGTGCGTGATGAACAAGGTGCACTTGTGGCGCGGGCGGTGCTACGCATGGTGGAAGATAATGCCGGACAACCTCAGCTTTTTATGGAACGTGTGTATTCAGTAAATACGCATCCGAAGGTAAAGGAGGCAATGGTGCGTTTTGCATTACGCAAGGCAGAGATATTGGGGGTAACGTGTTATACCCACGAAGGGGTATTTGCAGACATGTTTGAAATGGGTTCTGAACTCACAGTATTGCACAATCGTGGAAGCAGGAGCCCTTATGTGTACACCGATGCTGGGGGTGGTAAGATGCCAGATGGTGTGTTTGAGGTAAAAGCGTTTCAGATTCTCGTGGCAAAGGAATAAAAAAGGACGGCTTATGCCGTCCCGTCTTTTCGTTATTGTTATAATTAGCCCTTTACTCCAGATTCCTTCAGGAATTCCAACTCATCTTCCTGGCCCGTAAGCCGGAACTCGGTTGGGTCGTTCACCTGTTTGCCATCCACGAGGACCGTTTCATGGTCGGGAGTTACGTTGAGCATTGCAGAAACCATGTTCTGCACCTCTTCCACTGTCTTGCCACCCACTTCTTCCACGGTGATGCTGTTTGCGCCGCACACTACCGTCATATTCTCACCTCCTTCCATGCAGATTTTAGGTATAAGAACTTTGTATGTTATAGCATTCTGCCCAACGAACTGTCAATAGTTTGGATTGAGGTAGTCGTAGACTTTTCTTTTTACAGGCCGCACGTTTCCTGTTTTAAGGTCAAAGTACTGTTCCGTAAATGGGATTGCGTCACCTCTCGACCAGAGGGTAAGCGCATTAAGCATGAGTGCCGCGATGGTAAGATTTACCGTAAGAATTTGTGGCGACCCTGCTTCTATAAGCTCATCACATCCACGGTGTGCTGGGTTGCGATCTTTTGGAAATCCAATCTCTCGATGATATGCGGTAAGGGGAGGGGTTACATCCTTTCCGTCTCGGCGTTCATATACTTGGATATTTCCATCATACTCATCGTTACCTCCTGAGATGAGGAGCCCATTTTTAAGCATTCCAACACAATCTGAAAGAACTTTCCGTGTTGCATGATTATCAACGCAAGCGAGCACAACATCTCCCTCACGAATGTAGACGTAGGAGTTGTCTTCATCGACGTATTTTGCCTTTGAGGAAATTTCCAACTCACCAAAGATGAGTTTAAGTCGTTCCGTGGTGGCAACCGCTTTATTTATACCAATTTCTCCTACGCGTTGCCGTTCTCGGTTTTTCTCTTCATATTGATCTCCATCAACAAGAACAAGGCGATTTGAGACACGTTTTCGATCTGCATAGGCAATCATTCTGCAAAGTGGGTCTATGAGACACGTTCCGATACCACCAAGTCCGATTACAACAGTTCTCATGATTTGCGCCTTCCTTTCTTTTTGCGTGCGTGCTTTGCTTCCTGAAGCCTCGTGCGGAGAGGCGTGAGAAGACCAAGTACATTCCAAGACTTTTCTGGTGTAATCTGTTCGAGCCACTCCTGTGGAGGAGTATATGATCTCGGGAGCATGTTTTCCTGATTGTTCAGATAAAACGTATGATTTGGATCTGGTACGCGGATTTTCGAGGGCACCTTTACGATTCCCCGTATCCACTCTTCCGGATTTAGAGGGAATCGTGTTCCATTGATCGCTACCTGAACACTCAGTTCAAAATTGCGAGACCTTCCTGTCTTACCAAGTCGACCAAAGGTTCCATGAATACCATCAATACTTTTTTCATCACACACATCAGTGCTTGAATGAAATGCGCTTCCGGAACCATGTGAGTGAAACGTCCCAATCAGGAGTTCCTCGGGATTGCGACGCGGTATGTCATACGTCGCACGCCCAGCGCTTACGCGTTGAGGTGGGACAGAAATGCGATACTTATTCGTTGTGGTGTTAATCCAAAGGAGAACGACTGCTTCTGTTCCGTGTGTGTTGTATACCCATGCAAAGAGGCGAAGTATTTCGAGTAGAATCTTTTTTGGAATAATCGGAAAAAGCGGGGTAAGAGTAGGAGTCTGTGGTTCAAGAGTACTAATCTCAGGTACGGGGACAGTTGCCTCCCAATATCGCATCTTCTTTCTTACAAAACATCCATTTCTTGCCAGAATAAAACAGTTACCATTTTCAGTGGGAGGAGTTTCTCCCTGATGTTTGATGAAAATCGGATACATCAGTGTTCTCCTTTCTTTGAGTAGTAGGGTGTTTCTACGAGGGCGGATATAAGTGCGTTTAAAAGTTGTGTGGAGATTTCCTTGAGTTCTTGCATCAATTCAATTTTCCCTTCTCCCGAGATCGTATCAAGTCGCTTCTGTGTGCGTTCTGTAAGATCTGTTGGTACAGTAAAGCGGGCCTCGAGGTTATAGAGAAGTTCCTCTAACGTCTCACGAAATCGTTCTGTCATGAGGTCTTTTGTTGTCTGAAGTACTGTCTCAAACCGCTCTTTTCGTCTGTTTGCATAGTGTATTCCTCCAGCAAATTTTTTTTCGACGAGCGTTCTTATAGAATGTGGGTACTGAATCCACGGAAACGCTACAATTGTTTCCGGATTTTTTTCAGACATCTCTTCCCAGTTTCGAAAAAATCCCGCTTCAGTAAGATGTTCTTTTTTTAGGTATCCTCTATAATCACTTCCGTGAGATAACAAAAATTCGCTTTGCCAGAAATGGGAGATAAGTCTTTCATGCCAGTCCTTGTCTCGCAGAGAAAAGTCAGGATAGTTTCCGAGACACACATCACCGCCGCTACAGTTAGGGAGACTAGGTAAGAAGATGGCATCTTCTTCACTCTCCACTGGGGTGGATCGGAAAAAAGCCATGAGCTGATGAAATCTGTTGTTTATGAAAGAGACAAGAAAATAAATCCAGGGAAATGACAACCTTCGGCGGGCCCCGGATATTTTAATAGTTCTTCTTTGGGGTGGTTCTTCAATACAGAATAATGTGATATGTTCATATCCAGTTTCAGTTTCCCACACAAACCGGGTTCCGGGGGGCAGCATTCCTGAGCTGCGAATACCGTTTGTTGTTTTTCCTTGTTCACGATCTTCCTGTTCGAGAAAACGTTTGATTTCCGCAAAACATTCTTCAAGAAGTGGTCGCATGAAGGCTTCTCCGTCTGCTCCTATTTTTTTGATAAGTTCCATACGAATATTCCGTTCTCCTGTAGTAAGGATTTGCTCTAGATCTGGCCTCGTGCGTTCAAGCATTGAGCGAACTAGGTTCCACACATTGTTGTGCATCCATGCATTAAGAGTTGTTTCAAGGGTGTTTCGTACAATCAAAGGGAGCGCTTCTGTGAGCGACCCCTTAGGGGACATTTCAATCGTCTTCTTTGGAAAAACACCTAGAACGTGTTCTGTTTTTTCCTCAGGGCACCATCCCATTCCTTGCCTATCAACAAGGGCTTGGTTGAGCAGTTCGTTTGGGAGTAGCACTGTAGAACATTCTTTTTTACGCATGTTTTATTCTCCTCTCTTCGTCCTTGGTCTCTACAGCTTCATGTGAAGCCGGGCTTTGGTTTTCAAGGCATGGTCTATGCATGTATTATCACGATTTCTCATATTGGTCAATAAATTTTTCTGTTTTTTCTTTGACACCAACTGATACCATTTGATACCATAGGAATATGGGAAAAATTCAGCCTGAAAATGTGTATACTACACAAGAGGCGCAGGATTATTTAAAGATAAGTGTAAGTACCATGAAACGTTTACTGAAGAATGGTATTATTCGCGCAAACAAAATTGGTGGGCAATACCGTATCATGGGCAGGGAGTTGTTACGTCTTGTTTCGCCAGAGATGGAAGAAAAAGCCGCAAACTTGTATCAAAGAGTAAAGCGAAAAACAAAAGCCGCCATACAAGATTGGTGAATTTTTCACTTTTCAATTTAAAATTTTTCCACCAAAGGTGGATCCGCCTTTGGCGGACACTCAATTTTCAATGGCTATTTTTTAAAAAGTAAAAATTTAACTTCATGGAAGTTGTAATTAAGCCCATCAAACCCCTGCGTATCGATTGGAGAGAGCTTTGGCGCTATCGCGAGCTTTTTTATTATCTTGCATGGCGCGATGTGAAAGTTCGTTACAAACAAACCATTATAGGAGTTACATGGGCCATTCTCCAACCATTTTTGATGATGGTGGTGTTGGGAGTATTTTTGGGGAGGGTTATTAACGTACAGACAAATGATATACCGTATCCCGTTTTTTCTTTTATCGGACTTTTGTTTTGGAATTATTTTTCTAATTCTTTAGGAAGTGCGAGTAATAGTCTTGTAAGCAACCAATCAATAATTCAAAAAATCTATTTTCCACGCGTTATCTTACCCATAGCCTCCACAATGGT
>CAYLXU010000001.1:58161-62483 GCA_964388055.1 uncultured Candidatus Saccharibacteria bacterium
ATGCGAGTTGGTCTCACGGGGGTGGGGAGCATAAACTGGGAGCTTTTTGCAATTTCGTTTGGAGTAAGCATGTTGGTTTTTCTACTAGGACTTTTTTATTTCAATAAAACTGAACAGCATTTTGCAGATATCGTATAAGCTATGGAGCATATCATCGAGGTAAAAAATTTAGGTAAGCGATACACAATAGGCCACGAGCGGCTACCTTATCATTCTCTTCGCGACGATCTTGTTGGATTAATAAAAAAACCTATTCGTTGGCTTCGTGGGCATAGAGAAAATCAAGAAGATTTTTGGGCGCTCAAGGACATTAATTTCGAGGTGAAACGGGGCGAGGTTCTCGGAATCATTGGTGCAAACGGGGCGGGGAAATCAACATTGCTTAAGATTCTTTCTCGGATTACGTATCCCACAGAGGGAGAAATTAGGATGCATGGACGAGTAGGGAGCTTGTTGGAGGTGGGAACCGGTTTCCACCCCGAACTTACCGGGAGAGAAAATATTTATTTAAACGGCGTTATTCTTGGAATGACAAAGAAAGAAATAGACAGAAAGTTTGATGAAATCATTCATTTTGCCGGCATAGAGCGTTTTCTTGATACTCCTGTAAAACATTATTCAAGCGGTATGTACGTCCGTCTTGCGTTTTCTGTTGCGGCCCACTTAGAACCCGACATTCTCATCGTTGATGAAGTGCTTGCCGTGGGTGATGCCGATTTCCAGAAAAAATCATTGGGGAAAATGGAGGAGATTACTAAAAAGGAGGGGAGAACAATTCTGTTTGTGAGTCACAACATGGATGCAATCCAATCGATCTGCAAAAAGTGTATTTTTCTCGACCAGGGGCGTATTAAAATGATGGGGGATTCTCGAGAGGTCATTGATTTGTATTTAAGCGATAAGTCAAGAAGAAACCCAACTAGAGTTTTTGATTCTGATACTCAAAAGAGGCAAGCGCAAATTTTACGTATTTCGGTCACAGATCAAAATGGTAAGCCGGCGACCGATTTAGACATAACTCAACCGTTTTACATGGAAATTGAATATGAGTTAAAAACAGAGATTCCAGCTTTTGTGGTAGTAAAAATTTTTTCAAGCACTTCTCCAAATAGATATATTTTTGTAACACTAAGCAATGATAATAATTATAAAAATCCAAAAGAGGTAGGTCTGTATATTGCAAAAGCAAGGATAGATCCATTATTAAATATTGGCACATACTCATATCTTGTGGGTGTTGCAACGTGCACTGAGGATTATATTGACTATGTTGTCGAATATAATAGTATTGCCATGAGATATAACGGTAACTATCCGTTTCCTATGCTTCTTTACGGGAGACAGGATTCTTTTGTTCTAAACCCTGTAAATTGGGAAGTTAAAAAATTTAAATAAAAACCTATGTTTAACGGAAGGACAATATTAATAACGGGCGGAACCGGTTCTTTTGGTGAAGGGTTTGTTCGTTTTTTGCTCAACTCTTATGAACCCAAAAAGGTAATTGTATTCAGCCGCGACGAGTTTAAGCAGTATAAGATGCGTCAACGTTACTCGGATGAGAGGCTGCGTTTCTTTTTAGGAGACGTAAGGGATTTGGGGAGACTCCAACGCGCATTTCATGGTGTTGACTTTGTTGTGCACGCCGCGGCCCTTAAGCAGGTTCCAGCGTTGGAATATAATCCTTTTGAGGCCGTACAAACGAATATCATAGGAAGTCAAAACGTTATCAATGCGGCCATTGATCAGGGGGTTTTGAAAACACTTCTTATTTCCACAGACAAGGCCGCGAATCCTTCAAGTCTTTACGGAGCGTCGAAATTGTGTGCTGAAAAGCTTTTTGTTTCAGGAAACTTTTATACTGATGGAAAAAGCATTTTTGGTGCCGTGCGCTTTGGCAATTTTATTATGAGTCATGGAAGCGTGGTGGAATCACTTCGAGAACAGAAGAAGAAGGGGGAGATCCATATTACCGATAAAAGAATGACAAGGTTTTGGATTACAAAAGAGGAGCTGTGCACGACGGTAAATTTTGCCTTGGAGCATATGGAGGGTGGCGAGATTTTCATCCCCAAAATGCCTAGCATGAAAATAACGGAGATTTTTAATGCGCTTTCTGCTCGTGCGTCATCGAAAACAATTGGTATCCGACCCGGAGAAAAATTACACGAGCTTCTTTTTACAGAGAATGAGGCTCCGTATGTGATAGAGCTTGAGAAATATTTTGTTTTACTTCCTTCTTTCTCTACAGAATTTCTCACAAGAAACTATGATAAGTATAAAAAAATGGGAAAGATTTTTGCTGGCGGGTCAGATTTTTCGAGTGAAAAAAATACATCCTGGCTCAACAAGAAGCAATTTTTGCACCTCTTAGATTTGTAGAGTTTTATGCTCGGATCTTCTTTTAAAAAGGTTGATATTATTATACAGGCGCGAATGGGATCAACCCGTTTGCCTGGTAAAGTTTTGTTACCCTTTGGGGAAGAAACGGTGTTGGACTATGTTGTTAGGGTTGCACACCAGTCGAAATATGTAAGGCTTGTTCTTGTTGCAACTACTACAAATACCGAAGACGACAAAATTGAAAAACTGTGCCGTGACAAAGAATACAATTGGTTTCGTGGAAGTGAGGAGGATGTGTTAGGTCGTTACTACCACGCTGCAACCTCACTGCAGAGCGACGTTGTGGTGCGCCTTACCGGGGATAACCCGTTTGTGAATATGGAAGAGTGTGACAAGATGATCACCCTTCTCTTAGAAAATTCTCTCGACTACACAGGAAATCATGACTTGGGGTTGCCTCTGGGGGCCGGGGCAGAGGTATTCACGTACGAGGCATTATCGCATGCCTACAGAGATGCGACCCAACCTTACGAAAGGGAGCATGTAACTCCGTATTTGAAGGAACACCCCACCTTGTTTAGACATATGGAACTGGTATCCCACTCTTATGCAAAATACTCAGACATTCGTTTGACTCTCGATACGGAGGAGGATTACAGATTGCTCTGCTGCATCAAAGAAGAATTTAATGACCGTATTCCAACAACCCAGGAAATTATTTCCTTTTTAGACCAACATTCTACGTTAAAATCAATTAATAGTCACATTATGCAAAAACCGATTAAATAAAAATATGTTATCAAAACGGGAATTATTTTTACCATATTGTTTGCCACTAGTGGGGGAAGAAGAAGAGAAAGAAGTTTTAGAGACTCTTCGGTCCGGGTGGTTATCGACCGGCCCAAAAACGCAACAGTTAGAACAAGACATCGCTGTCTATACTGGAGCAAAATATGCGGTTGGTGTTACCTCCTGTACCGCGGCCTTGCACCTTGCACTTCTTGCCCACGGAATTAGCAAGGGAGATGAGGTGATTGTGCCCTCTTTTACCTTTGCTGCAACAGCCAATATGGTTGTAAATGTGGGTGCAATACCCGTGTTCGCAGATATTGATAAAGATTTGTTAGTCATAGATCCTGTGGATATCGAGTCAAAAATTACTTCTAAGACAAAAGCTATTATTCCAGTCCACTATGCAGGCCATCCGGCAAATGTTAATTCCATTCAAAAGATAGCAGAGAAGCATAATTTGATAGTTATAGAGGATGCTGCACACGCTATCGGAAGTAAGTATGACGGAAAGAGTATCGGAGGGCATGGGAACACTACTTGTTTTAGTTTCTATGCAACCAAAAACATGTGTACGGGAGAGGGGGGTATGCTTACAACCGACGATGACAAAGTTGCAGATTTTGCTAAGAAAAATAGATTACACGGAATTTCTAAGGATGCGTGGAAACGATATTCCAAGGAAGGGTCGTGGCGTTATGAGGTGGAGTATGCGGGGTGGAAGTACAACATGTTTGACCTTCAGGCGGCCCTTGGAATTCATCAGCTTAAAAAATTGGATAGCTTTATTGAGACGCGCACAAAATATGCCCATATCTATGATGAATTTTTGAGTGGTATTTCTGGTGTAACCATACCATCAAGAGCCGCCAATATTACTCACTCCTATCATCTCTACCCCATTCTTTTGGAGAAAATGGAGAGGGATCAGTTTATTCAACGCATGTCTGAGTATAATATCGGCACAAGCGTGCATTTTATCCCGTTACATTTACAGCCTTTTTATCAAAAAAATTTTGGGTATAAATATGGAGAC
Organism: uncultured Candidatus Saccharibacteria bacterium; assembly: GCA_964388055.1. Classification (GTDB taxonomy): domain Bacteria; phylum Patescibacteriota; class Minisyncoccia; order UBA6257; family JACRHW01; genus CAYLXU01. The sequence goes on from CAYLXU010000001.1 coordinate 62,327, forward strand.
CTTCCAGTTACAGAGGGTGTTTTTGAGCACATTGTCTCCTTGCCACTATATCCAAAGATGAGTGAAGAAGATATGACATACGTTATTGAAGCATTGCGAGAGGTTTTGTCATAAAATCATGAACCAAAAGGTAATTAAAATAGGGGACAAGTTTATT
>CAYLXU010000002.1:0-14720 GCA_964388055.1 uncultured Candidatus Saccharibacteria bacterium
CGGCGGATTATGAGATGCGGTCACCATGATCCCTAAATCGAACTTATGTTTTGCCACAAGATACATGTGCATCGGAGTCGTCGAGAGACCCCCACACACGACCCGCGCCCCCGCCTTTTGAAGCCCCGCAACAAGAGCACGCGTGAGTGAAAGAGACGACTTTCTTGCATCATAGCTTACAAAAACTCGCGGCTTTGAGAGATGTAAATAAGGCACAATAAAAAAGCCCACCGCATACGCGATGCGTTCATCCACCTCCGTTCCATACGCCCCGCGTATGTCATATCGGCGAAAGATGTTGATTGGAATTTGCATCTTAAAAATTACCAAATATTCCTCACGTCCCCCAAAAAACGCCTCCACCAAGAAACATCGTCATCTAACCCTGATGCTTCTTCCGTAGAACTTGTCCGATCTTCTTGTGTGTCGATAATCACAAACACCTCCTCCCCCTCTCGTTTAAAATTAAGCTCCTTTTTTGCCTTTTCCTCCAAATGGGCCGGATCTCCATACCATGCAATCTCCTTTGAAATTGTCTCATTTTCCACACCAAGCCCTCGCAATTCTTCCGTTAAGTTCAAACGCTTTTGATGAAGCACGGCGTATTGTGAATATTTGATCCATGTATGTTTTGCCACAATAAGAGCAACAAAAAGCAAGCTCATGATCGGAAGCCAACGCACAAATGAATGAAAAAACTTCATATAACCAAAAAATGTGGTAGCTGAAATTAAACAATCTTTTTTCAGCCGATTCTAGATTTTGAATTTTAAATTCCAGCTACTGCTATTTAAACACCTCGTAGAAAATATGTGGTTCGATGGTTACTTTTCCAAATTGCTTCAATCTTTTCTTACCCTCCTTCTGCTTTTTCCATAATTTCATTTTTCTACTTCTATCTCCACCATAGAGATACCCTGTTACATCTTTTTTAAGTGCCGGTATCGTCTCCCGTGCGACGATGCGCGTCCCAACCGCCGCCTGAATTGCTACTGCAAAATTTTCCCTAGGAAGAAGTTCTTTTAATTTTTCGGTTACCACACGACCCTCTCTTTCTATTTTACCTTTTGGTAAAATTCTTGAAAATCCATCAAATCGCTCCCCTGCAATAAGCACATCCAGACGCTCTAGGTCTCCTTTTCGATATTCAAGAAAAGAATAACTCATTGATGCATATCCCTGAGAGATACTCTTTAAAGCATCGTAGAAATTTACAATAATTTCGGCAAGCGGCGCCTCAAAATGAATCACTTGCGCATCTCCTAGACTCTCCACGTTTATCACCTGAAGCCGATAATTCTCGACTAAGGACAAGATGTTGCCATAGTAATGCTGAGGTGCCAAAATCTCAAGATTCACCCACGGCTCCCTTATCTCTACTATTTGACCGTTGTCTTCATAATCCGAAGCCCTATAAATAGTCGACACAGTACCATCTTTGAGCAAAAGCTCATAAGACACGGATGGTGTTGTAACAATAATTTCAATATCATACTCCCGCTTTAAACGCTCGATGGCAACATCAAGGTGTAGAAGACCCAAAAACCCGGCTCTAAAACCTCGCCCAAAAATAAGAGATTGTTCCGGCTCATAAAAAAGCGCAGCGTCGTTTAGTTTTAGCTTCGAAAGTGAACGTGCGAGGTGCGGATAATCATCTGCGCTTTCGGGATAAAATGAAACAAATACCATTGGTCTCGGCTCTTCATATCCTGGAAACGGCTTTACCTTGTTTCCCTCAAAATCTGATTTAAGGACAATGGTATCACCCACACGAACCACCCCAGGATCTTTGATACCTGTAGCAACATACCCGATCTCCCCCGCAGATAATACATCTGTTTTCTGTAATTGCGGCTTAAAGTGACCCACCTCCATAGTCTCTGCCCCCTTATCGTTTTGAAAAAGCACAATCCGTTCTCCACCTTGAAATGCACCATCCAAAATACGAACGTTTGCAATAACTCCGCGATGACTATCAAAATGTGAATCGAAAATTAGGGCACGGCTTGGTTTTTCAGGGTCACTGTCGGGAGGAGGAATCTCTTCTACTATTGCATCAAGTAACTCCAAAACTCCTTGCCCCGTTTTTCCAGAAACAAGTTTTATATCATGAACATCAACTCCAGTAAGTTGAGAAAGTTCTAAGATGCGCGCATCGAGGTCATGTACCGCAAGATCTATTTTATTCAACGCAGGGATTATGGTAAGCCCACATTGTTTTGCAAACATATAATTTGCGAGGGTTTGCGCCTGTATCCCTTGTGTTGCGTCAACAAGCAAAATAGCCCCCTCAACAGCAAGAAGTGAACGAGAAACCTCATAGGCAAAATCCGCATGCCCAGGTGTATCAATCAGGTTAAGTATATATTCGTTCCCTGATTCAACTTGCTTATAATACATACGCACGGGCTGAAGCTTAATCGTAATTCCACGCTCACGTTCGAGATCCATCTGATCCAAAAACTGTTCTCGCATCTTGCGTTTTTCAACCGTTGATGTCGCCTCCAAAAGCCGATCCGCAAGGGTCGACTTTCCATGGTCTATGTGTGCAATGATACAAAAATTACGAATATCCATAATAAAAATGTAAAATGCAAATCTCAAAATTAAAAATTAAGGTGTGAAAATGTAAGCATTTTCACATTTCGATAATTTTGCATTTTGATATTTAAATTTTAAATTTATTCTATGATTCCTCCCCCCAGCATCTTTGCTTCCTTATAAAATACCACTGATTGTCCTGAAGTAATATCCCTGTGCGAATTCTCAAAAACAACAGAATACGTATTCTTTGAGTGTGGAAAGATGGTAGCCTTCACAAGCGGTTGCCTATATCTCGTCCTGCACATCACTTTTTGGGGTGTCTCCATTTTAGCTCCAGAAATCCAATTTATGTTTTTCACTTCAAGCTCCTTACCAAATAAATATCCATCCCCCTCCTTCGCAACGTATATGACATTGTGTGCAACATCTTTTTTTACCACAAAATATGGCCCATCTCCCCCAATTCCTAATCCATGACGCTGCCCGATCGTATAGAGCTCGGCTCCCTGGTGTGTGCCAATAAGCTTACCATCAACGGTTTTGATGGGACCTGCAACAACCTGCGAAAGCCGCTCTCTCAAAAAATCATCTACCCTCACTTTTCCCAAAAAACAAATCCCTTGGCTATCTTTCTTAGTTGCGGTTGGCAATCCAAATTTTTTCGCAAGCTCCCGAACTTCCGGTTTTACATAATTTCCTATGGGAAATAAGCTGTGTTTTAGCTGTGCTTGTGTAAGTGTCCACAAAAAATAACTCTGATCCTTATTCAAATCCTTAGCTATATACAAATTTCGGATTTCGGATTTCGGATTTCGGATTTTTACATAATGCCCCGTCGCGATATAATCCGCCCCCCACTTCAACGCCTTTTTGAGAAACAGACCGAACTTAATCTCCTTGTTGCACATCACATCTGGGTTTGGAGTAATTCCCTCCTTATACCCTTTGACCATGTAACCGACAACATTCTTTTCATATTCTCTTTCAAAATCCCATATATAAAAAGGGAGCTTAAGCCGCGCCGCCACCCGATGTGCATCAGCCTCGTCACTTTCCGTGCATGGATTATTTTCTGACCAACATCTCATGTACACTCCAACAACATCAAAACCACGCCTCTTTAAGAGCGCGGCGGCAACAGAGGAATCAACTCCCCCGGACATTGCAACAAATACGATTGGTCTTTTCTTTGAAATCATAAAATATATCCCGTCAAGTGGGATATATATTAAATACTATATACAAGATACTAAATACAAGTGGCTAATCGGACCTTCCTGGTTGCAGCTTTATATATGTATTCCCAGATTGTGAGTAATAACCCGCACCCTGCGGCCCATCAGTTGACCAATTTTCGCCTGGACTCACAAGAAAATTTTCTCCGGTATTAGGATTATGCGCATATTCCGTCCCAAGCTGAGGGTTGTATCCATACTCGTCTCCATTTTCATCGCGCGTAGCAGAACCAGAACTTCCCACCTCTACAACCGGCAAATCTCGCTGCACCAACTGCGTACTGCACTGTATAGAAGAAGCAACCCGGGCAACGAGCAACCCTTTCTCTTCCCACATTGATTTTCTCACAAGAGCAAAACGCGCTGCCTCGATATAACTAGTGTTATATCCATCACCAGGAAATATACGATAAAATACAACCCCCTTTGTCCCCGCTGACTCCAGAGAACGCAACCGATACTCTCCAATCTGCTCGTTATATTCATTGGTATAGGAAAGCTGGCTTGCATCACCAAGTTCTCCACTCGCAACAAGCTGCGCAAGCCTCCTAATCGAGACCTCGGGTGTTTGGCTATAAAGTTCCTGATCGTAAATTTGAAGCATCGGATTTATTCCAAGAATCCCATATCCGGCATACATGGTTCGATCTGGACTCATAAACTCAGCAGTAGACCCTTCTTGGTTTGAGGCAGACCTCCACCCATCCGGCACCAATCCGCTACATGCCCCTGCAGTTTTCTGCACAAGCTTAAACGCGCCACTCGTTTCTACTGTTTTTGTTGGTTGTTTCGTCTTCTGCCCAAAAGAGAAAATGCCTCCATTGTCTTTTGGTTTTTGAACCTCCTGTTGCTCTTCCTTAGTAGTCTGTGAATCCTCGGAGAAAAAACTTCTCTCCTCCTCTGTTCCTACCCAATACAAAAGAAAAAGAACGAGAACAACTAAAGTCCAAAGAGCGATCCTGTTCCACGGTAACTTACTTATCACGTTCCGTGAGGAAGAAACAGGCTGAGGTGGTTGAGGGATTTGTGTCTCCATATTGATTATATTTATATTCCCTTTTCTTCCTCCCGTGCCACAAACTCCCCAAATTCTTTTTCTATCATCATTGCTTCTTCGTGCAAAATACGCTTAAAAATCTCTCCATGCTTTTCCAAAAATTCGGTACGTTTCAAAAGCTCCTCCTCATCCACTTCTTCAATAGTAAGAAAAGCATCAAACTTCTCCTTCTCCTCACGAGGAAGAACTTCATAAAGCCGAGCGAAGGAACGATTCAATAAAATTCGCATCATAGTTCCACTAAAATGCTCTAATGTTTCCCTTGGTACAAAAGAAAGAAAATCCCAACTCATAGCAGTTATCGTTTACCACCCTTCAATCCCGACTCAATGATAATCTTTGCCAAAAACACAGAAAGGGCAATTGGAGCGACGACGATCCCAAGTCCGACAACCCCGACACCAAGTGTGGTAAGCCCTAACGCCTTGAGCCCCTTTGCCCCAAACTTTGCGAGCCCCCCCATAAGACTATCGCCAAACTTCTCCCATTTGAGCGCCACACTTCTATTTTTTTCTTCTAGCGCAAACTTATTTACAAGCTCTGCACGCCTTCTCGCCTTGTATTCAATATCTTTAAGGGCTGTTTCGTCGATAATCCCCCTCTCAATATCCTCTTGAATACGCCCAACCTCCGCCTCCCCCACCTCTTTGAAATGCTCCTTAAACCGCCCAGGAAGCGCAGCAACGGCATCGCGTGTAGCAGGATCTTTGAACCCCTCACCTAAAGAAAGTTCCCTTAAGAGTTCTGCTGATCGTTCATGAGGAATTTTCTGAAACAGTGCTGAAACATTTTGAAATACCGCGTTGTCGTTTGCAACCAGTACGCGAAAAGCGTCGTCATGAATTAAGTCCTCAAGCACGTCACTCGCATGTTCTTCTGAGGATAATTTTTGTGCCCCCGCCAAAATACTCTTCATTGCCCTCATCCTCTTTCCTTCGTCAGCAATTTTTATCGCGCTAAAATATCGTTCTTGAAGAGCATCATAAAGCGCCCCCTCCTTTCGTTCCTTGTCGAGTCTGTCCTCTGCCTGCTTTGCTTCAATAGCAAGCCCAGTTGCGCGCCGCTCGATAATAAATTCAAAGAGTTCATTTTTTCTTTCCGCTTCTGTATGCTGATCTCTATATTCTTTAAGCTCCTCCCGAGATAGATAGAAATCAAAGAATTCAGGACGACGCCTCTCTTCTTCACGTTCCTGCGCAAGTTCCCTTGCGCGTCTCTTTTTGAGCCTCCCCGCTTTATAGTCATCAAATTCTCCCGCACTAAGATACGTCTGAAGACGCGCCTCAAATTCCTCCTTGCGGGCAACTTTAATAAACGCTTCCTGCTCCTCTGGTTGAAGAGCCTCAAAAACCTCCCGAGCTTTCTCCATCTCCTCCTCTCCCTCCGTCCGTGCCTCAATACGACGTCGTGGCTCACGCGCAAGTTCTTTTGCCCGCTCGAGAGCAACCGCAGATTCTCTCTTAAACTCTTCTTCTCTTCTTCTCTTCTTCTCTTCTAGCTCTTGAGACGTAGGAGCTGGTTTTACTTCCTTCTTTTTAAAAATAGGCATCTCGAATTTCATAAAAACGAATAGATACTTTCATTGTAATACCCGTACAAAATTCACGCAAATACTTGTTAAATAATAGGACTAAAAACGCTGTGATAATATATACCCTTAAAACACCCCGCATCCCACGTGCATTGTTATCTCGAATTCTCCTGTGCCATACGACGTGATGACACGTCATCATAATAATAGTGTATAATAAGGATACTGAGTGCAAAATATAAAACGTGGAATAAAAAAATGAAAAAGACTAAAGCAGCCTCAACGCCAAATCATATTCGGATTCCAACCATCAAAACACACAAAACCCGTTCAGAATGGACCCGTGCGATGTGGGATATACTCCTCTCTCATTTGTGTTCTCTCAAAGACAAAGGTACTCTCAAGGCTTTTATGGAACTTATCGTTACCCCGCACGAACGCGCCACCATTGTTCGTCGTGCTGCTGCCATTCAACAACTAAAGCACAACGTGCGTTATGTGGACATATGTCGCGAACTCTTTATCGCACCACAAACTCTCACTTCCTTAAAAAAAGCGCTTACGGAACATCAATATCGCAGTTATAGAGAACGTGGAAAGACGGAACGAAGAAAAAAGGTGTATTCCTCATCTCCCCAAAAATCTAAAAAAATCCCCACACGCAAAAAACGCACAAAATACGGAACCATCTCCACCCCATTTCCTTACTAGATTTACCTGCTTGTTAGAACAATTATTTTTATTCTTTGTTTCCAAGAAATAAGAAATAAAAAAACGTGATGACACGTCATCACGGAAGATAATGTACAAAATGTTTGTACGTTTGTATTAAAAATGGTCTGGGAAAATAAAAGGCCCGAGTCGATGCTCGGAGCCTTTGCCGTAACTCTACGGACTTACTATTTCGGGCGCTCTTCCTTGAACACCCTAGGTCACTTTAGTTGGCCGTGACCGGTTGTCATTGCGCGGTGAGGCCGCGCTTCCTGCTGGTCTGACTACCAGCGTCCGCCGCCCTTGCCGCCGCGGTTGCCCTGCTGCCCCTTGCCGCGACCGTAGCCCCGAGGCTGCTCGACCTCGCGCCCGTCGGGATTGCTCCCGTCGAACTCGAGCCGCTTGCCACTACGGAACTCGCCACGGAAGGACTCGCGGTTGCCCTGGTCCTCCGTGCGACGCTCGACGCGCCGCTTGGCGAACTCGACCGCACTCGCGTACGGCATTGCGGGGAGGATCGGTCCTTTGCCCTTGTCCTGGAGGACCTTGCGGCCCTCTCCGACGTGGCGAGGACAGAACGCGTACGGCTCGCTCTTGCCGTTCTTGTCGATCACGACCGTCTGACCTGCCACAATCAGACTGCCGTCGTCCCTCATCTTGAAGAAACCGGTCCGGAAGTCCACGAGGGGACGGACCAGCTCGTTCTCGACGCCCCGGTTGCACACCTTGCAGGTGCTGTTCGCGGGGAACGGGACGAGCTTCACGAGCTCGGCGACCTCGTCGGCCGTGAGCAGGTGACCGAGCTTGGAGCTCAGGTTGCTGAGCGCGTAGATCGGGAGGTGCGAGCGATGAAGCCCGGCATCCTCGCTGATCATGAAGCGCGCAGCGTCCTCGCTGAGGCCCAGCTTCTGCGCGAACTCGGCGATGGTCAGGGACGAACCCTTCTCCTCCGCCGCCGCGACGACGTCCTCCTTCCAACTGAGGAGGTTGCTCTGTCCGACGTTCAGCCAGACATTCAGCTTCATGGCCTCCTGGTCGAGGGGCATGATCTTGGCCTCCTTGCCCGCCTCCTTCTCGGCGACGGTCAGGTTGGTGGTGTTGGTATCGTTGTTCTTGATGGCAGGCATTTGAAATGCCCTCCTTTCGTTCATCACCCTCTCTCACATTCGGCACAAAGCCTATTAGCAGAAAGAGCTGGATCAGACGCGGATTCATGCAGACTGTACGCGGACTAATACGAAACACTTTGTATTGCTACTCCATATTCCATATTAAGTCTGCGTGTAGTCGGCATAAGTCCGCAATCTGATCACGCCCTTTCTGCTTTATGACAACACAATTTCAATGTTCTTGGTTCTATTATATACTATTATTTAAAATCTGTCAAGTGCTTTCGTGCCCCAGAAAAAGTAGATCAAAGTTTAATCGGTTGAATCGTTCGTATCTCAGACAAAAACGTCATACAGCGCAAAATTCCTTGCATCTACCTTTTCTAAGGCCTTACTTACCCCTCTTAAGATCCTAGATAGTATTCCCTAGAACTCAATTATCTGTTGCTATTATAGCAGATCTATAAAAAAAGTCAAGTGCTTACAGCAAACCTCGTTTATTGTACTCCAAATACTGTACGGCTTACTTGTCCTTGATCCCCATCAACCAAAAACAAAAAAGCCCCTCTGCGGGAGCTCTTCACCTTATATGTTTTCTTTGGAAACCTGTTCTTGAATCATCCGCCTCATACTGAGACGCTGGTTGTACTCTCTACGTACTGCAGCAATTGTACCATGGACTGTCCGCATCTTATTTGTGTATGCCATGAAAGGACCAAACCCGTTGTTAATCACATACCCAGGAACATGCCGCTCCTCATCAAGACGAAGCGCAATAGATTCTGCAATTACAAGATATCTTTCATAGAGCGCAAGCTCTTTGGTGGTTGTAAGATCCGGATCTGAAAGCTTTTTTGTAAGCGCCTTTGCAAGCTCGCTTACCACGTCAATGTATCCATACAAAAACGCCTGCACATTACCATCAAACGCGGTCCAACGAACAAGCTCAGGAATACTCATCTCTCTTCCCTCTATTACAGCCCAGATTTGCTCAAAAAGTACCGCCTCCTGATACTCCTGCGCCACAGTGCGCGTAAAACGATTTCCCACCTCCGCCAACTCACCATCGAAAGAAACCCCATTAAGCCCCTTCATCAAACGCCGCATCTCATCATCAAGTCGCGCTACCTCATATTCATCTCCACGCATTGATGCCTCAATAGAAGCCTTACTTAAATCACTCATCATGTTTTGCGCGGTATATCCGATACGCCCCTGATTGCGACGCAAATCATCCAAATAATTGTGCAAACCATCAAACGCAACATCCATTCTCTGAAACATGCCAAAGTCCGTATCCGGGTCAGGAATTCTCCGTTCAGGCACCTGCGCCTTCTTCAAAAAACCATCAACTCTTTCCTGCATTATCCTTCTCCTTCCCTTCTAAGACACGCGTCCTTTTTGCAAACTTCTTGCAAACCGTGCCCCGAGCTGATTCAATACACCCACCAATCGTCTCTGGTGGCTTGTGTACATTCCGCGCAAACTGGGATCATCTTTCTCATTTCGCACCCGATTCATTGGAAGACGAACAAGGGGGAAAAAATCTCGCATCTCGATTTCTGCCTCATCTATCATATCCGCATCCCAGACAACCTCACACACAACCGTAATCGCAATTCGTATCCCATCATCTCTTTCGTCTCGTTCAATGGAAAACAGGTTCCAGCAAGGATCTATCTCAATTCCCACCTCTTCACGAATTTCACGCTTCAACGCCCTTTCAACACCTTCCATAAGTTCCTCAGGGGTGAGATTGTCAAACCCAGAAAGATCTTTACCCTCATCGACGCCACCCCCAGGCATGCCCCAACGTGAGGGCTTTACCGCAGGCCTACCATCATCATCAAAAAAAGGAAGCGTCTTTTCCTTGTTGAGCACGAGACACATGAGAATATTCTCGGGGCGTGCCCCCGCATGCGCAGCAAGAACGGGAGAACTGTGTCCCCCAGGATCCTCATCCTTCATCTTAAGTACTACACCAGAGACAAAGATATGCTTGATCCTCAAACCATCACGTCTTGCGGTCTGCAAAATCGAACGAAGCTCTCCCATAATCCTCGTACGGTCAGCAAGACCGTTGGCTTCTACATTCACTCACACCACTCTCCTTTTCTATGAGCTAAACCATAATTACCACGAAAAATAAAAAAACGCAAGTATTCCTAGACGTTCCCGTTACGTCCTTAAAATACTATGCAGACACTACGTCAAAGAATTCTTTTTCTGCGAGAATAACTATGCCCAACTTCTTTGCTTTTTCGTATTTGGAACCAGGATTTTCCCCTACAACCACATAAGATGTATTTTTGCTTACCGATTCAGAAACCTCACCCCCCAACGCACGAACTTTTTCTTTTGCCTCCTCACGCTCAATTGTCTTAAGCGAACCGGTGAACACAAACGTTTTGCCTTGCAACTTTGTACTTTGCCTCCCCTGAGCTTGCCGAAGAGTATTCTCTATGACCACCCCGACTGATTCAAGTTTTTTGAGAAACTCCACGTTCTTTTTGTCATGAAACCAATCATAAATACTCTGTGCAACCTTGGGACCCACATCAGGGATAGATTGTAATTCTTCAAATGAAAAATTTTGCATACAACGCAAAACATCCTCAATTTTGATTTTCCCTTGACTCGGGCTCGGGATGAAGGTTGATTTTTGATTTTTGATTTTAACGATTATTTGCGTAGCAAGTAGTCGCGCAGTTTCCTCCCCAACATGGAAAATTCCAAGCGTGTAGAGAAAACGCGATAACGTGATTGCCCTTTTTTCTTGTATCGAATTCACTATATTTTCTGCAGATTTTTCTCCAAAATGTTCAAGTGTCTCTATATCTCCTTTCTTAAGAGTAAACAGATCTGCGGCGTCCGAGATAAGTCCTTCATCGAGAAACTTATCAATAATCTTTCCACCCAAACCTCTTATATCAAATGCATGGCGAGACACGAAATGATACAATTTTTCCCGAGTTAACGCATAACAGTTTTTATTAGTACACCGATAATACACCTCCTCTTTTTCTACTCTCGCCTCACAAACCGGACACTTCTCTGGCACGAGAAACTCCTTCTCATGTCCCGTGCGCAATTCTACAAGTACTTTTGTAATTTGAGGAATTACATCTCCTGCACGACTTACAATAACCGTATCCCCCACCCTTAGCCCTAAACGCCTTATCTCGTCGTAGTTATGAAGTGTGGCGTGGGTAATAGTAATACCCCCAACCTCTACCGGATCCATAACTGCAACGGGTGTAAGCACCCCAGTACGCCCAACCTGAATTTTAATCTCTTTGACTTTTGTGGTTGCCTCCTTGGGAGAGAATTTATATGCAATTGCAGCACGTGGTGCTTTTCCAACAACCCCCGCACGTTCAAAATGGGAATTATTGTTTATAATCACCACCACTCCATCAATCTCATATGCGAGCTTCTCCCTCTCCTTGTCCCATTTTTTGTGAAACAGAAAAATATCTTCAATTGACTTCGCATGTTCATTGTGATGATTTGTTTTAAATCCAAAAGCCTCAAGAATAAAATGTTCTTCTTCGTGAGTCTTTTGGCCCAAATCTGTCACAATGTCATATACAAACGAGTCGAGATTCCGGAACGCTGTTACTGATGGGTCAAGCTGGCGCAAACTCCCCACCGCGAGGTTTCTCGGATTTGCATACGTCTTTTCTCCGCGCCTTTCAAGTTCCGTGTTAATTCTCTGAAATTGTTTCATGGTAAGAAAAACCTCTCCTCTCACCTCTAGAACATTAGGAAAACGATGAGTCAGTCGCTCTATAATGTGTGACAATCCTCCCCGCTTGGCAAGGTTTTTCAACACATCACCTCGATCAAAAAGGCGCAGGGGAATTGCATCAATAGTCTTCAGATTCTGTGTTACATCTTCACCCACAAAACCATCACCTCGTGTTGCACCTCTTACAAATACACCATCTTCGTAGCGCAACGAAATTGCGAGTCCATCTATTTTAAGCTCACAATAAAACAAAGGCACTTCCTCTTTCTCTAATTTTTCTCCAAGAACATTACGCACACGAATAAACCAGTTATGCATATCCTCTTCACTAAATGCATCATTAAAAGAAAGCATTCTCGTCGTATGCTCCACTTTTTTAAAGCCTTTGAGAGGTTTTCCTGCAACGCGCTGGGTAGGAGAATCGGGTGTAACCAAATCGGGGTACTCCAACTCAAGGTCAAATAGTTCTTTTTTAAGTGCATCAAGGGCATCAGGAGAAAGGTTCGATTTGTTTTCTACATGATACAAATAACGCTCTCTATTGATGAGCGTTTTAAGCTTCTCTATTCGTTGTTGTGCTTCTTCTTTCAACATACAATCACAGAAAATAGTAAATAGAATTGACCCCACAAACAAAATTCTATTTTCTCCTTACTATTTTCTAAAAACTGGCCTCGAGCGCACGAGATGTGTCTCTAAAGATTCCTTTCGAACGAATTATCGTACTACTTCCTATCACATTTGCGGAACTCGAAGAGGTAGCACCATTAGTAAACGTAGGGGGACAAGAAACTGAGGGACCACGAAGCTGCCTATACAATTCGCACTGTACCCCACCATCCGCTGCAAAAATTGCAACCACTGCGCTTGCAACCTCAGATGCCGCACGCACTTGATATAAAATAATCGATCCCGCCAAAAACGAAGCAAGAGAAGAAGCCAAACTTAAAAGCAGCACAGTAAGCATAAGTACCTGCCCTTTTTCTCTTACCCGTTTCTGTTTTATTTTGTTTCTCATTCTATTTTCTGTTTACTTTTTCTCAAATTATTGGATATCGGTCCTTAAAAGTGGCGTCATTGTAGTCTGAAATTGCGTTCGCGCTTCCGTGAGCCCTTCTTTTGGGGATGCATCGGCAAGCACCACTACACTTACCTGCCTCGCCCCAACCGAATCACTGTTATTGAGAAAAAATTGAAAATTATTTAACACTACATCAGAAGCAAACATCGAAACCGGTGTCCCTCCACCCACTCTTCTCGTAAGTCTTTTCTGAGTGCCATCAAAACGATACTCTACGTTTTCGCCGTGATAATTTTTAAAACGCAACACATTGGTATCACGGGGAGTTGAAATTTCAAACGATGTTCCCGTTCTTACTTCTCTTGAGATATATTCGGTAACGTACGCAAGATTGTTGTGCACGCGCACCAAACCATTAATGTTTCGCTGCATCCTGATCGTGGTAAAAAGCGTAGGCACCATAATAGATATAACTACAAGAAATAAAGAAATTGAAACAATCAGCTCCACAAGCGTCGTCCCCTTCTCGTGTTTTCTCATATCATCGCTCATGATTAATGACTTACAGTTTTCAAAACGTATGCATTTGGATGAAGTTCGAGAAACCGCCGAGAAACGGAATAAGCAATATTTACAATATTGCGCATGAGTATTGAAGGCGGTGACAAAGAAATTCGCCAAATGCATACGTTTTAGTTATTGCCAGTCAAAAATATGATCTTCTACGTTTATACACTCCCCCTGATTCGTCGCACAATTTCCAAGCGATGGTTCAGAACCATCCCACGTTACAATAGAATTTATCCGCACTTCATTATTCGCAACTGTCTGCACATATACCGTCCTTTTAAACGAAGTTTGCGTTCCGCCCACAATCGGAGAATAATTCTTGGTGGCATCAGAAATATAAAGTTGAGTAGAGCAGGGAGACACACCACAATACTGGCCTCCAGTTAATACTGGCCCCTCCAGAGCGGAATAAGCAGAATAATAACCGTCCTGCAAGTTAGCATTAAATACTCCTCCACGAATTGCGTTTGTTGTAATATGGTTTCTCACGATCTCAACTCCCTCCTGCGCCAGCTCAGCAGCAATAAGTCTTCTCGAAATTTGTGGCACGATATGCAAAGCCTGCGCATTTAACACGAGTACACTACCAAAACCAACCATAAAAATAGATATAGCAACGATTGCCTCTATAAGTAAACTTCCTCTTTCTTTTTTTCTGTGCATTGTTTTCATAGTCTAACACGAAGTACCCGTTTTTAAGGAGATAAGCCCAACCGGATTAACACAGACCCCCTTAACCTCACCTCGCTCGCTTCTTACCGAAACTTCTGTGATATTCGTTGTGGTTGCTCCATTTATATATAAAATAGGATCAGGTGGAACAAACAAAATATCCAGAGCGTTTGAAACGGTAACCGCAGAATGCTTAAGCGATGAAGTATATAGCACGTCATCTGCCGGTCCTGACACATTGAAACGCCGATCCGAATTCTTACAACTCCCAGGAGACACGTCCCCAAATACACTATAGGTGTCACTTCCAGGAACAAAATGAAGACCAAACCCACAGTACCGCTCGCCCGGGCGCCCTCTCCGTTCTGGTGAAGAGAGCGCGTAAGCCGCAACTTGATTCAAATCAGTGAGAACCTTTTGCGCAGAAATCTGAACGTTCAATGTATCTTCCCCCACGCGAGAATATCCAATTGCCATCCCACTCAAGAGAAGTGTAATCCCCATCACAACAAGTAATTC
>CAYLXU010000002.1:14820-34871 GCA_964388055.1 uncultured Candidatus Saccharibacteria bacterium
ATTAAACCAAAATACCAGCTCAAAATCCATTCACCGAAAAAGAATGCAAGAAATATCCCGAACACAATAAAAGGACCAAAAGGGATCATGTCTCTCATTTTTTTTCTCCTTAAACCAAGAAGAATGACTCCAACAAATGCACCGACGATGAACGAAAGAAATACTGCTAAAAACGAATAGGGTGCCCCCAAGATAAGCCCACCAAAAACACCTAACTTTACGTCACCAAACCCCATCGCTTCTCCCTTTGAAATCGCATACACTAGAAAAAGTGCCCCACTAAAAAGCAACGCGCCCAAAAGATGACTCCCAAACACACTAGCAAAACTCGCTGGAATTATCCCAGCACCATATTCGTAAAAACCAACCTTCGCCACCGAACTAAGCAATAGTACATAAAGGAATGCTAAAAGCGTTCCAGGAAGAATAAGAAAATCAGGCAAAAAATACGTCTTAAAATCAATTCTCGCAAGCGCAACCAAAAATATTGAAAAGAGGAACCAAAATACCACAACTGCCACAAACACGCTTGGTTCAAATATATAAAGAGACTTGAGCAAATCCTTCAAAAAATACCACATAAACACAAAAAAGCCGCCCATAAGAAGCTCTATGAGCGGATAGTGTAATGAAAGTTTTTCATTACAACATTGTGAGCGGCCTTTTTGTATCAGATATCCGAGAACAGGAACGAGCTCAGTAATCCCAAGTTTTCTTCCGCACCCATCGCATTTCGAACGTCCAGATGTAATTTGTAAAAAACCTTCTTCTTTATCCGGATTAAATCTATCGACGAGAACGTTTAAAAAACTTCCCGCACTAAGCCCAACAAGAAACACTACAACATCAGACAAACCCATAAAACTGTATGTTACTGGTTTATGACACAATAGAAATTCCCAGTATCATCACAGGCCAATCCGGCAACAGTTCCATCTACATCATCCTTAAGGACATCATTGCTCGCATTTTCAAGGGTAGCCCTCATTACATACCCTCCTGCATTGGGCCTGTATTCATAGGTTGCGCCCGCAGCGCTGTTAGGGTCTGTGGGTAATTTTTTCGTCATTATTCCGGCATTAATTAAACACGTCCCGAGGTTATTCCATCCCGTGGCTCCCCCAGCACTTACGCTTACACCACAACTTGTGTCGTTTGGATACAATCCAAGCTTCGAATAATAAAGCTCAAAAACGTTTTGAACATTTCTAATATCACTCGTTCTGCGCGCATCACGTCCAAATTTACGTGCTGGCGTAAGACCAGTAAGAACCGTGGAGGCCAACATACCAATAATAGCGACCACCACAAGAAGTTCGATAAGAGTGAAACCTCGTTGTTTCTGTTTTTTCATAATTTTGTTTTTAAAACATTCTTTTAATTTTTCACCGACCTTTCAAATTCAGAATCTAGAATTTAGTAGCCAGAATCTAGAAAAATTGTAAACATCATACTTCTAGATTCTAGATTCTGAATTCTAGGTCCTTCTTAAAAAAGCCTCACTAAACTATATATCGGCATAAGTATTGCCGCCATAAGCCCCCCAATGAGCAAACCCAGCACAAGCATTAAAATTGGCTGAATGAGCTCTGTAAGGCTCCCCACAATTCCGCTTACTTCCTGATTATAAAATTTCGCAACGCGCGAAAGCAAGTCGTCCACTCTTCCTGTGCGCTCACCAATAGAGACCATTTGTGACACGAGAGGAGGAAAGATATCGGGACGCGCAGCCAAAAGCTCAGATACGGATTCCCCCCTCTTTAACCCTTCAGCAACATCGCGAAGTGCAATACGATACACGTAATTACTCACAACATACGCACTGATTTCAAATGCCTGGATAACAGGAATACCACCGCGAATCAAAACGCTCGTGGAATCCGCAAAACGGGCAATAAAAAATTTTTTATACATCTCTCCTATTATAGGAATTCTTAGTCTTACGGAATCAAGAATGGCTCCACCTTCTTCCGTATGTATGTAGCGATACAAAAACACCCCCAAAAACACAAACACTGCAACAACAAGCCACCCCCAAGCAAGTAAAAAATCTCCAGAAGAAAGAAGGAATGTGGTTACCCATGGAAGTTGCGCATTGCTTTCCTCAAAAACCGTCTTTAAAGATGGGACCACCATGGTAAGAATGAGGACCACCGCAGCAACAAATACTATCAAAATAAAAATGGGATAAATAAACGCGTTTTTCACCTTGGAAACTAAATTATCCTCACTTTCGAGATAGTCGGCTAAATAGACCATAGTCTCCTCCAACCGCCCACCAACCTCACCCGAACGAACCATATTCAAATAAAACTCAGAAAAGATATCAGTGTGCTTTCCAAGCGCTTGAGAAAGAGAAAGTCCTCCCTGAATATCAGAAAGAATTTCTGAAAGAACATCTTTTAAAATGGGGTTCGTCGTCTGTTGGGACAATGTCTTAAAAATCGTAGGCAAATCAACTTTCGCCTCCATCATTGCGGAAAATTGACGACTCATTACCGCAAGATCCTTCAAAGTAACCCGCTGAAAAAGCGCTAAACGCATCGTCGCTTTCTGTGGCTCCAAAGAAACTACTATAAGGTCATACCTTCTCAATGCATCGAGCGCGAGAGACTCGCTTGCTGCATCGATTACCCCCACCTGTATCTCCCCTGATTGTGTTTTTGCTTTATAAAGATATTTCATTCTAGAAAATAGAAATTAGTAAATAGAAAGTAGAAGACAAAAACTTCTAACCCCACTTTCCAAATTCTAGTCCATCATGCGTTACATATAGTATGCCATATTTACCGGCGCTCCAAAAACAGACTTAGCTCTTCTGGATTCAATGAATATGCGAGTGCAGTCTCAAGAGACACTTCACCGCGCAATACGAGATCCGCAAGAGATCGGTTAAGACTCATCATTCCCTCTTGAAGACCCGTCTCGATAACCAAATCTATTTGGTATATTTTTTCTTCTCGAATAAGGTTACGAATTGCTGAATTGGTAATCATTAGTTCGTATGCAGGAATAAGCCCCCCCCTAATGCGGGGCAGCAAGCGTTGTGAAATAACCCCCACTAACCCGGAAGACAACTGAGATCGAACCTGGCTCTGTTGCTCTGGGGGAAACGTATCAATGATACGGTCGATAGTCTGAACCGCTGAATTAGTGTGAAGCGTGGAAAACACAAGATGTCCGGTCTCTGCGGCAGTAAGCGCGGTTGCTACAGTTTCCATGTCTCTCATTTCTCCAATCATAATGACATCAGGGTCCTGCCTCAAAACTGATCGCAACGCTAAATGGAAGTTGAGCGCATCGTGTCCCACCTCTCTTTGTGAAACGATACTCTTGTCTTGGATAAATAAATACTCAATAGGATCTTCGACAGTAATAATATGAGCTGCCTGTGTATGGTTTATTTCATCCATAAGCGCTGCGAGCGTGCTTGACTTGCCTTGTCCCGCTGGACCCACAACCAAGAAAAAGCCTTGTTGGATTTTAGTAAACTCATGCAATACGGATGGAAGACCCAATTCCTCAACGGTACGAATTCTCCAAGGAATAAGACGAAGCGCTGCAGCAACGTACCCTCTTTGAAAATATACATTCGCGCGAAAACGCACTTTTTCCTCAAGAGAAAAAGAAAAATCAATTTCTCGCTTCATTACTAACTTTTCTTTTTGCTCTGGAGTGAGCAGTGCAAAAATAAGTCCTTGCGCCATCTCAGGGGTGAGAATCGGTTCACGATCAATTGGAACAAGTACCCCATCGATTCGAAGCGTTGGTTTTCTTGCCACACCAATATGAAGATCAGAAGCATTTTCAGCACCCGCGAGAAGTAATAGCTCTTTTATTTTTTGTTCGTAATTCATCCTGTTAGAAAGAACTAATTAATAATATATTACTCACCTGTAGTCTCCCTAATAACGTCAGGAAGATAAAGGAATCCCCTCAATGCTTTTAAGATGCCGTCTTGGCGCAACGTAATCATCCCCTGCCGTTCAGCTTCCTTTAAGATGCCCGCATCGGTTGTATCCTTTTGGATTGTTTCACTGAGCTCCTTTGTCATCTTAAGAACTTCAAAAATAGCCAAACGCCCCCTAAATCCTTTATCATTACACTTCTCACAACCTTTGGGACTGTACATCTCATATGGCTCCTTAAATTCTATATCCTTCTTTTCCTCATCAGGAACTTTTTTGAGTTCGTCTTGTACGATCTTTATAAGTTTAGGATCCATCGGGGATTTTACTTTGCAATCCTGACACAACTGCGTAATAAGACGCTGTGCAAGCATCACGTTCAAGGAGGAGGGCAAGAGAAATGGCTCGATCTTCATATCAGCAAGTCGTGGAATAACACCTACCGCATTATTGGTGTGAAGTGTCGAGAGGACAATATGACCAGTAAGTGCAGCATGCACAGCAAGTTCGGCAGTTTCCATGTCTCGAATTTCACCTACCATAATAACGTCGGGGTCCTGGCGCAAGATTTGGCGCAACCCAGAAGCAAAATCATACCCAATTTCTGGTTTTACTTGAGACTGATTAAGTCCTTCAAGATAATACTCAACCGGATCTTCAAGGGTCACTACGTTTGATTCATCTTTTGCGAGAATTCTCATAAGCCCATACAACGTGGTTGATTTTCCAGATCCGGTGGGACCAGTAATGAGAATCATGCCATAAGGTCGTTCTAATGCCTCTTTTACCAATCGCAAATTTTGCCCCACAAGACCAGTGTTATCTACCTTTTTAAGACCGATGGTTGGGTCAAGAACGCGAAGCGCCACCTTTTCTCCAACAACGGTAGGAAATGTTGCAACACGAAAATCAATCTCCTTCTTTTCTACAAGCGTCCTGAATCTTCCATCCTGTGGAATACGCGTTTCATCAATTTTGAGGTCAGATAAAATTTTGATACGAGACACTATCGCACTGTGAAGTTCCAGAGGAAGCTCTAAAACAGTACGTAAATCTCCATCAAGCCGAAAACGGATGCGAACTCCATTCCTCTGTGGTTCTAAATGTACGTCTGACGCACCCTGTATAACCGCTTCGTTTATAATACGTGCCACCACCTTAATCACCGGGGCCTCCTCAGCCCCAAGACGCTTTTCTTCTAGTCTGATGACACGTTGCCCCGCTTGTCCTTCTCCTGTTTTTGCAGCATGTATCATTCCTACAGCTTCCTGAATTTCTTTCTTGAAATCAGTAAATCCTCGAAATTGGAGCGTAAAATCAGAAGCGCTCATCACATACACCCCAAGATCCCACCTTTTTTCTTTTGCGAGAAATTTTAATGCCTCAATGGCTCGAACATTTTCAGGATGAACCATTCCAACAGTAAGAAAATTCCCCTCAAGAGAAAGGGCTAAAACTTCATACGTCCTACTCATTTCCTCTCCTATAAGCTTAAGCGTTTCTTGTGAAATCTGCTCGCTCTTTCCAAAAACTTTCAGAGGAATACCTGTAAGCTCCGATTTTGTCTGAGCAATAAGCTTGTCATCAACAATACGACGATCATAAATAAGCGCTTCAACTGTTTTGCCCGTCATTTCGGCCTCCTTACGCAAGCGATCTAAATTAGACTGCGCAATATAGCCTCTCTGTGTTAATGCTGTTAATAAATTTTCCTGTTCCATACTATATAAATATAAAACAATGCAAAGAAAGGTCGCTCAAACCCACTTTCTCCAAAGAATACTAAAATTCCTTATCGCGCAAATGGATTCGTCCTCCCCAAATGGGTACGAACCGTTTCGGCATTCAAACGCGGATATTGATTAAGACTTTTAAAAATCGAACTTTCTCCCACCTCCTGAAATACCTGAGTATTAATTTTTGAAATTCCGCCCGTAGCATCTCCTACAGGAGGAACCACTCCCTCACCCCGAGAAAAAAACACCCAATAGGCAATTCCAGCAACCAGAAGGAGTACCACAAAAACACCGACAACAACATTTCGTGTAACCGTAGTCTTTTTTTGCTCGAGTATAATTGCCATTATGATTGATAATACGTATTAATCGTAACCTGATATTGCAAAGCCGCGTTTCCAACACCTTGTTGAGTAACTTGTATATCTTGTACATCAAATAGTCTCGTATTTTTCTCTATCTGATCGAGAAACGCCTTAAGCCCCTCATAGGATCCTTCAAGAGAAACAGTAACCGCTATTGTTCCATATCCTTTTGTTGGTAAATCTCCCTGGGGCGATGCAGATATGCCCCCGGTTTGCGCGAATGACACATTGCCCACCTTAAGCCCAGAAATACCCGCAACTCCTGTTATGTTATTAAGCAACTCTCCGTACTCAATGTTGTGTGGCAACACAAACCCAAACCCTTCACCAAGCCTTCCAAGATCCTGATACGTCTGCACAGTACTTTCTGCGGCCCGAATAAGCGCCTTTTGTCGCGCAAGCTCTTCTTGAAGACTTTCAAGATTTCTCCTTGCTTCAATGGCACTCAATGCAGCTGGTTGGTCAAATAATGCCACGACCAAAACAGCTCCAAAAAATAATGCGAGCGAGAGGAAGAGTGAAATAAATTGTTTTGTCGAACTGCCTACCATATGTTATTCGGATGAGAGAACTAGTCCTGGTTTTAACGTGATGAGTATATGAAAACTTGCAGGGTCGTTTTGGAATTGCGCATCAGTAAGCTTAACGCTCTGCACTTCAACGGCAGATTCAAACGCAAATACCTGCTCAATGATTGCCTCTTTGCTCGGGCCTTTTCCTATTAAGTCTACTGTTCCCTTCTCTAGGGAGACGTTGATGTTCTCAATAAAAATTCCTTGATGGGTATTTTTTTCAAGAAAGGTAAGTAACCGTGACGGATACACATGATTCTTAAGCAAGCTCTTAATATTCAACACCTGAGAATACGCACCAAGAACTTGTTCGCGCTGCTCTTTTGAGATCTGGGTGGATAAATTACGCAAATCTTGCGTAAGAGTTTGTATCTCTTTTTCTACAGAAGGTAAGTAGACAAATTGGACACCTCCATAAAACGCAATGCTTATCACCAAAAGAAAAATCCCCCACACCATCATCGTGGAAAACCAACCCACCTCTGTTACTTCCTTAGCATGAATAACGCTTGGAAATGCAGCGCTACTTTTGCGACGAATTTCTTCTGTCATGCAAGTATATTATACCACAAACGAATTTCTATTCGTGAATGTGAAAAAGTGACACTTATCCACACATCACTCTTATTGTAACTCTTGAACCTTAAGTACGGCACCAATACCAACCGCTAATTCAGGAGACGCCTGTTGAATAACAAACCTAGCATCAGAACGAACAACTGGTATTTGCGAAAGAGAAAAAACAGTTGTTTTAAGCTTTAGTTTGTCAGTAAGATACCCCTCAATACCCTTTAGAAGACTTGACCCCCCGACAAGTATCACCTCGTCTATAGGTTCGCTAAACTTTGAACTATACGTCCCAAACACACGTCGAGCCTCCTCGAGAATAAAATCTAAGGCAAAATATACAAGTTGATACACCGCTGCTTGTTCTGCACTATAGGTAAGCCCTTGGGTTTTTTTGATAAGCTCCGCACGTGATCCATCAACACCAAGCCCACGAGCAACGGAACGAGTAATATCCCCACCACCACTATCAAGTCCCTTGTTCACTACCACATATCCGTTTCGGATAACCATAATATTTGTCGAGTAGGCGCCAACATCGAGAACAGCAATAGTTTTATCCTGAATACCACCCATTAATCTCAAAAGGCGCAAAAGGCTTAATGTTTCTGATTCAATGCTTTTTAATTTTAAACCTACTCTCGCAACAGCATCCTCATACCCTTGTACGATTTTTTTGGAAATTGCCGTGAGGAAAAACAATTTTTTTACCGCACTGCTCGCACCCACACCCTGAGACGTTTCCTTTTCTCCGGCCTCAATCCATTCATATGCCGCATCGTCCGGAGAAAGAGGCACATACTGCCGAAAGGAATAAGCAATTGCTCGATCAACCTCTTCTTTGCTTAAAACGGGAAAATCAAGCAATGTCGCAAAAGATGAAAAAATGGGATACGTCGCATATACTTCATCACCACTAAAACGAGCTTTAGAGACAAGCTGATGAATGAGTTCAGCGACATTATCTACGATCATCCCGTGAGCGCTTGACTGCAATACCCTACTTGGTTGTGTTAGGTGATTTGCGTTTTCAATAATCCCATAATTCGCAATCTTAGATTGCTTCCCCAGCTCAAGCTCCACCATTTTTATAGATGAAGTACCAATATCAAGACCTAAAACACGTTTTGCACCAAAAAGTGACATAATGCTGTTCTGTTTGCTATGTTGGTATATAAGACACTTCTTATTATACTCGATGTTAAAGAAAAATATCATCCACAGTATTCAAAACACCGTGGAACACCTTCTCGATGTTGTACTTCCCGCGCAATGTATTTCATGCTTTAGATATCTCGAAACAAATCGCACGCTCTGCAAAACCTGCCTACATTCTATTCAAGTTGAAACCGGCCTTTTCTGTCCTGTCTGCAACAAGAGGATCGCCACTCTTCACGCGTGCCACCCCTCACCTCTCACAGCCCTAGGATTCTGCACATCGTACGCATCGCCTCTCATACGTGATCTGATTCATACATATAAGTACAACTCTGCCACAAGCTGTGCAAATGACATCGTGGAATTATGTAATGCCTATCTTAATAACATAAAACACATCTTAAATCTCCGTGATTATCAAAAAGCTTCTCTCCTCATCCCCATACCGCTTCACCCGCTCCGTGAACGCACTCGCGGATTCAACCAATCGGAACTCCTCGCACAATGTCTTTCTACGCACTATAACATCCCCACCCTTCAGCCACTTGTACGCACGCGCAACAACAAGCCACAAGCGCAGATGAAAACTATGGAACACAGAATACAAAACGCCGAACATCTTTTTAAATTACTTTCTCCACACGCGGATACATTACGCAATAAAACACTATTCCTCATTGATGATGTTACCACCTCATGCGCAACACTTTTTTCGGCGGCTGAAGAATTGCGGCGCGCAAAACCAAAACGCATTATCGGTTTCGTATTTGCCAAAGGATAAACCCCGTTAGAAATATTCTGTTACGTGCACCCACTATTTCTAACAGGACACAATACGTATCCCTCGACTACGCTCAAAACTATTTCTGCTCTGTAGATCAAAAACAAAAAAGGCCCTCTGGGCCTTGCTGTTTTTATGAATATCCTGGACACTTTCCTGCAGCAATACTCGCATTTGAAAACCGCCGATCATCTGTGATTTCCTTCACCACATCCAGAAAGGGGGGCAACACAAGATTTGTACGATCTTTCGTAAGTTCAACCTCAAGCAAGATAATAGGAAACGGCTCAGAAAGAACATCAAGCTGAAAATACTGGTCCTTCCAGACAAACGCATGTCTCGTTTTTCGAATTGGGTTACTTTCGGGATCTCTCTGAGCCAAAAGGTCATAGTACTCACGCGCGCTTACAATACGTTCTGTTTCTGCGCTTACACCCGACCCCATGTATCTTTTTTCTGTGTAAATATAGAGCACGCCATCTTCAGGACGCATGCCATACCTGCGCGCCCGAGCCCGTCGAGTAACTTCGGGTTCAATCTTCTGGAGATACTCCTGTTCAATTGGAACCTGTACCACGTGCACTGGAAACATCGCCGGATTTACTGAAAGAGGGACCAGAAATCGACGCTCAATCTCAAGCGGCACAGGGATGTGAAGCGCGTGGCACACCTCCTGAAGCAAAATCTCCATCTTCCGCTCAAAAGAAATCGGGCGATGTACACCATCCGATCCAAGCTCAAAATTTCCGATAACCCGCAAATGCTCATGCCCATTCCATGCTGCAAGCGTCTTGCGATCAAGAATTCGCGCCTGTTCTGGCGTTTCGTATCGCGCCGGATTATCCAAGTTATAAAATTCTTCCGCTCCATCTGCAGCCGTCACAAGGTGCATTACTGCATCATATCGTCGATCCCGAAGATCGACGAGACGAAACCCCATATCCTGAACCATCGCATCAAAAAGCAAAGGATCTCGAACATATGCCTTGTTATCCATCACGCCTCGATCGCAAAGAAGTACCTTCTTATCTCCTGGTTGAATACAGGCAAAATTCTGCCACACTTCTTCAAAATGGAGTTGTGTCCGAATCATCTCCTGTTGGAAACGAGACACAAGATCGTTGTTTCCCAAGATATCCCCAATCCGGAAACCGCTTCCAAACACACTTGTGGCAACTTCTGGCACAGCAAGAGCGATAATCCCATAATCGGCCAGCTTCTGCATCACAATCGCAAGCGCGCTTGATTTTCCTGCACAAGGTCCACCCGTAAATACAATTTGCGGAACAGACTCACTCATTTAATCCACTCCTTTCTGTGTCCTTGTTTTCAAAGAACAAAATCATTATGCAACAAAAATTCAAACAAATCAATATTTGAATAAAAAACCGACTTCTTGGTCGGTTTTTTTATCATTCCTCCTGAGCACCTATTACCATTTGAGTAATGTCATGCGGAATGTGATCAATCCCCGCGCGGCATGTCTGCCGAATAAGCTCTAATTCTCCATAATACCAATCGAATATCTCACTCTTTTTTCCAAGGTCTAACACATCAATACCTTCAAGTTTTTGTCCTAACTCCTTTTCTAGTTCTGACCTGCGAGAGAGGCATTCCTCCTCGATCGAATCTATCGCCTCATCAAACTTCCTCGCCACTTGTTCATATAAATCCCCTCGTCTTACAAGTTCCGCAATTAACACCCTGTTTATCCGTTCCATCACGCCATCAGAAATCCCCTGTTGCTCTATCTCTCGCAAAAGCGCCTCTTTGTCCTTAGAAGACAGAAAAGATTGTTCCACCAACGTGATAATATTTTTTGAACGTTCCTCCATAACAATTAACGTGCCATTTTATTTTTCATAAACGATCCGGCGACATGCGCAAGACTCGCAAACGCCTTCGTACCGGCCCACACCTCACGTGCTGCAAAGCGAACCGACTGACTCATTACTTCATTCACAAATCCCATAAAACTTTTTTGCGCAAGCCCACTCGATGTAAGTGAAGAAACAAAATCAAGGGGACCTCGCCACACCATCTCCGCAAATGAATCTCTCGCCGTTTGTTTAAATCTTTTCGTTGCCGCCTCAAAATGTAAGTCCTTTGAAAAATGCCGCTCATGGCGTTCAAGCATTCGCTTTGCCGCAAGAATTTTTCCTATATCTGCCCCTAAATCAGGATTTGCAATCACAAAACTTCCGAAGGAAAGCGGGCCACTTGATACCCCTGGATGCGCAGCTATCCTACCGCAAAGCGCCTCCATAAGTTTTGCAGTTTCTGCAGTATCTCGCACCACACCAAACGCAGGTGCACGACCATTAAACTGCTTCTTATAATAATCAGTCGCATGAGCAATATCAGCTGCCACCACAGGAGAAACAGCAATATGTTTAAAAATTGTTGGATCTTCTGAATTTTTTATAAGTTCCACGAGTTGCTTCTTCCCCAAAACCTCATTCAGCGCAGCTTGGAGGCGCTTATAATCCTTTGACGATACGTCAATCACTCCAGAAAAGGATAGCTCTTTTTGTACGTTTCCCATCCTCTCCAACACTAACGTCCTCTGCGCATCCTCTAATGAGACACCGTGCTTCTTTGCATATTCCTGGGCCTCGTTCTTAAAACGCACTTCTTCCCCTTGGCCAAATATTTTTCTCCCAATGTCCTTTATTTTTTCTTTCATACTGTTCTTCTTTCCTATAGTATACCAATAACAAGATGGTCAGTAACTTGCCCAAAGGAAGTAGGTGTTGTACATTAGCTCTAGTACGTATTGCGAGGTACAAGAAATGGCAAGGCGACGCCCACCTCCAAACATCGTAGAAACTGATGGAGGATACAAGAGCAGCTCTTCGTCTCTAACCGTAAGAGATATGAAAGCGATTCTTGAAAAATTTCCAGATGAAATGACTCTCTGGGTTCGTTTTCCATCAAGGGATTTCACCTCGGAAAGGTGTTCGGGGCTTTCTTGGGCAGGAGCAGGATACAGCATACTTTCAGATCCTGATGAACCACCTGACATCTTGTTTCTTCAACCTCTACCGCCATCTCGTGTACAGGCAAATCGCGATTACATAGCGCAACAAACAAAAAACCGTACATAATGTACGGTTTTTCTTTTACCGAGAAGAAACATCCTATTTACTTTTTGGGCTTGCTAAAATGGTAACCAAGAAAATGAAGAGCAGAAAAATTATAGACGTCTCGGTAAAATATAACCCGAACATCTGACTGATAAACAACAATACCCCAAAGAGTAACGTAATTACCGAATGAAGTTTATATGTCTTTGGAAAATGATTCCCAAGCACAGAAAACCCCATGATTTGATAAAACCCCATTCCGAGAATAGTTACACATAGCGTAACAACTCTTAGATATACATCTCCACTAATAACACTTACTAAGAGTGGTATTGATAACACAAAGAGATAAACCCCAAGATATTCGGAAAGAATATATCCATACGCAATATGTTTCTCCGCCTTCCCATAACGTTCATGTATTATCTCCGACGTCGCGTTTGAAAGAATAAGCGTAGAAAACAAAAAGGCAAAAGTGCTAATTATTAAAAATGATATCGGAATCCTGATAGACAAGTCGTAAGAATTAAACTGCGGCAAAAGAGATCCTAAAAAGAAGACAGAGATGACCGTCATAAATGATATGAGCGCCACATCCGTTTGGATTTGATCAATATAAAACCCGGTATTTTCTTTGTTCATATCTATAACTTTATCAAAGATTCTACCTTGACTCAAAAATTGACCACATAAGCGGACTCAATTTGGGCGGGGGCGATGTCCCGAAGTTTGAACCGAAAATACGGCTTAACTTCGCAACAATTGATAAAAGTATACAGGAATTGAGGGCTATGTATAAAGCGCATCCGGAGTGGTTTGAAGTGCCACAACCAAAGTCTAATGAGGGTAAGAACGAAGTGGATTATCCCATATAAAAATTCCATGCGCGCGCATCCCGCCGGCGAAAGACAAAAAGGATCGCGGGCGGGACTCCCTAGCGAACACTCAACTTCTGCATTCGTTTCTTTAGTGCGCTTTCACCACCTTCCAAAATCTCGATTATATCTTTCCGGCGATCAATATTTTCTATAGAACCCGAAGCATATGTAAAATCATATTTGTTACTCCCTCCATTTTTTACATCCGAGACAATAATGTTTTCCGTATCAGCACAAATTACCAAACTTGCATTGTGGGTCACAATAATAATTTGCCTGTCTTGTTTTTCAGCAGTAACAAAATTCACGAGATCGCTTGCTATTCCACCGACATCAAGATCATCTTCGGGTTGATCTATCAATATGGGGTATTTTTCATCATCAAATCTAAAGATTAGCTCAAGAAGTGCGATAGCTTTTTGACCACCTGTCATATCCTTAAAACAAGTTTTGCCATTTTTTGTCTTTACAGAATTTAGATAGTCAATTTCAAATCGATTTCTCAACAGTTGAGCCAATACCAAGCTCACATCCCCAGCTTCGACTTTGACGACAATCTTTCTGTCGACCAATCCGGTAATTAGTTTCTTTATCGTATCTACTGATGGCTTTTGTGGTTCATCTCCAAAAAACAAAGATTTTATATCATCGTCCGTTTTAACGCCCTGATCAGAGTCTCTAGTATTAATATTTCTCTCCACAAAGTTCTTGAGATGCTTAGTGTTGTATTGCGACACAACCTCGACTTTCAAGAACGAGAATTTCTCCTCAAATTTTATTGTCTTATAAATTGCAATCTGCTGTGACTCAAAACTGTCATACGCCTTAACGAGAGATTCGATAGATTCCTCCCGTTCCTTTTTTGCTTTTGCAAGTCGGCTTGCTAATTTCTCAAGATTACTGATGATTTTTTCAAGATCACCTAATTCTTTGGTCAGACTCTCAAGTGCCTTACTTTTCTTTATCTTCTCATCGAATTTTTTAACAATTTTTTCGTTGTCTGTAATTCCTTTATTTAGCTCTTTGACTTGAGCATCAATTTTTATTATCTCTTCATCTATAAGAGTTTTTAGACTTTCTTTGCTCTTTTTCTGTAATTCCTTTTGAATAAGTTCCTGTCTTGCAGAAGAAAGTAGTCCAAACTCCTGATCTGAAACAAATATACTCGCTCCGGTTTTCTTAATAGAGGCCAGAATCTCTTTGTCTTGATTTAAAACATCAATTTCCTTCTTACTCTCCTCGACTGTTTTTTTCGATTTGGAATATTTTTTTACTTCGGCATCAGTAATGCCTGTACTTTTGTATTTCTTTATTTGTTCGTTCTTTTTCTTTATCTCATCCTCAATCTCAGCTTTTGTGCCTTGTTTCTTTAACAATGCTTCCGTTTCCTTGATAGAAGTATCGGCAGTGAGAAGTTTTTGTATAAGTTCTTCGATATAAACCTTGTTCTTTGAGACAAAGTTCTCAAAAGATTGGATAGCATTTGAAAATCGATCGTTCTTTTTGAGTAATTGGGTCAGAAAATTGTCTCTTTCATGTGCGCGCTCTCCGTCATCGTATGCCAATGCGCTCAAATATCCTTGCGGAATATAGAAGATGCTTTTAGGGCTTTCAGCAGTTCCGGCATCTTTTTGGTTGTCGCCCCAGATAACTTCAAAATTGGAAAGTTTGTATGGCGGTTTTTTATCCCTCTGTCCAAATTCACGAGGATCAATCTTTTCTGCTAAATTTTTTAGCAAAGTTGATTTTCCACTTCCACGAACACCAATGATTGAATTAAGATCAATGCTAAATTGCACCGTCTTCTGTGCTCCGGTAGAGGTTTTATAAACCACTCGATCAATAATTAGACGTTTTGTTTTTGAATCACTCGGTTTTCTTTCTTGAATAAGAACTCGTACTTGAGGCTCATACAAAGTCTGCTTGAGTCCTTCAAAATTCGGGTCGCCTTTTATCCAGCTAAATTTCGAGCCAATACCGTCCACTTTATGAGCATCACTGCTTTGCAGCAACGGTTTATTATTTGAAAGCCAGAAATTCCTATCTTCCTCAACATTTTTAACCTTGTCAGAAGAATGAATAAGAAAATGAGATTTTTTAGCTATCTTCTCATAATTTGTACTGCTTCTACTATTTCCTTTTCCACGAGAAAGAAAACCGATCAAGTATCTCCCCGACAAACCCAGTGCTTCTTGCTCCAGTATTTTTAAAAGATGGTCAAATTCTACTGTCGCGCGTGAAAATTCCTCTTTTGTGTTTAAATTTTTAGCAATTTTTTCGTTCCCATTATCCGTGACATTTAATTTGGTTAAAAAGTTCTCAATCTCGGTTTTTGTGACGGACGAGTCGAAAATGATATGTGCATCACAGCAATCGTCCTCTTTATTTTGATAGGCAAGCCTGATCTCTAAATTTAGAAACACAGTAACGTCTTTTTTCTCAAGCTCATTTTTTAAAGTAAAGTCCTCCTGCGAAAAATTGAAGTAATTTGTTAAGCCAACGACACTGATCTGTTCGTCAGTTATCTTCTTAATAAAATTTTCTACAGATATCCCAGAGTAGTTATTTTCCAAATGGGTATAGAGCGAGTGGACATGCAAGTCCCATTTTCTCCACTCTGAACCTTTTGGATAAGTATTAGCCATTTTATTTTCCCGACTTTCTGCGGTTATCATCCTTGCAGAGCATTTGACAGTTGGCGGCAAGAGTTTTTCCACCCTCGTGCCATGGAGTAATGTGGTCGGCCTCCATTTCCTCAATCTCAAACTTCTTTTCACATTTTACGCAGACACCTTTTTGTCTCTCATACGCCTCGCGCTTCATTTTGTCGGTAAAAGCTCGAATGTTGAGATATTTTTCTTCCCTCGTCAAAACATACGGATAGATACCAGGCTTACTACTGACGTCCTCGTCTTGCATCAACTTTGAGATTTCTTCCTCAAGCTTTTCCACGTTGAGTTTTTTGTCTTTGAATTGATTGTATAGCTCACCCCAGTTTACACTTGCCATTTCTTTGCGATAATTCGGGAAAGTTTTTTGCACCCATTCAATTACGCTCTGGAAGTATTCCCACAATTCGTTGGCATTCTCGTCATGCTGATGTTTAGACATGTACTCAGCAGGATTTTCTTCACCGTAGTCGCGCGTAGATATCCACTTCAATGCTTTTTCCAAAAATTCTTGGCGGATAGGTGATCCTTTTACATAGTCTTGACCAATGCGGTACGCAGGCGCGCCGCTCTTAGAAAACCAACGCTTCGCGTCCGTGAGCCATTCACCGGTGTAGTTTGCGTTGCGAAGTTCTTGTGGCGTTAAAATTTCGCCAGCAGTGTTGATTATTTCAAACCATTCGAGCCGTTCTTTATCGCTTCCTGTACAGATATATACCTGTAATGGGTATTCCAAGATATATTCCTGTTCTGTCTTGTTTAAACTATGAAAATATTTTTCATCAATACTGAAATCGCCATTTATGTATTGGCAAATTGAGAGCGTGCGCTGTTGACCGTCAATCACTTCAAAAGTATTCTTGTCCGTTTTGAGCCAATACATTGTATTGAGCGGAAAATATGCATCGCCGTCTGGATAGCCACGCATTATCGTCTTTATGACTTGGTTGCGCTGTTCTGGTTTGTACACGAATTCGCGCTGATACTTTGGACGGATGTCTAGCTTTCCACCGTACGCAACAACGCCTTCTTCGGCGCTATCTTTGTAGCCGTCGAACACTTCGCGCACTTTTATTTTGTTTAGTTCAATTTTCATACTCAATTTTTAGTCTTAATAATTATTCTAGAAAATGGGCATTTCGTCTTACCGTTACTCGTTACAGAGATGTCTGTTCTGCCACGATAATTTTTTGTGACCCCTAAAGTCTTTCCTAAGTCACCAAAGGGAATGCCTATGAGTTCAAACTGTTCTGGGTTGTACTTATCGAGAAAAGTATCAGGTACACCCATTGCACCTTTGTAGTCTAAAGGAATTTCCGCAACTTTACGCACCTCAATCGCGTCATAATTGTCGTATTTGGGATACTCTTCTGGCGAGTATTTTTTGTATAGCGTCAGTTTTTCGTGACGCTTCGTTGTATCAAGATTTGTAAACCAGCTTGTATTTCCCATCGGCATATACTTTTTTCCGTCTATTATCACAACACTTTTGCCGTCAAAATTATCTGGTACTAAATATTTTTTTGGACCATTATTATATCCAAGCCAAAGTTTGTTTTTCTGTATGAGCGGAAAAATTTCTTTGTAGTGTATTGCATTATTCGTCCCAATGATCAAAAACTTTTTGTCGTATTCAAAAAGTTGAGCGACATATTCACGAAATAGTGAAAATGGCGGATTGGTTACTACAATATCCGCTTGCTTAAGGAGCTCTATGCTTTCTGGGCTTCTGAAATCTCCCTCACCATCCAAGGGGGCCCACTCATTGTTTTTATTTGCTTTGAGCTGTTCGGCAACATCTTGCAAATCGAATGCGCCATCGTTATCCAGATCTCCGACATCATTTATAATAAATTTGTTTGCAGTTATTTTTGGACGCCCTTTTGATCTCAGTGGTTTCTGAACAACCTTATCTTCATACCCAGGAAGGAGAGACGACTGCAACACAAGTTCCGTATTTGCAATAGGTGAGGGTTTATAACTGGTGGCAATGAGTCTTTTTAATCCGAGTACCCTGAAGTTAGCGGCAAAGTATTTGAAAAAGTTGCTCTCAAACGGATCATCGCAATTACAATAAATGACCTTGT
Organism: uncultured Candidatus Saccharibacteria bacterium; assembly: GCA_964388055.1. Lineage (GTDB taxonomy): Bacteria > Patescibacteriota > Minisyncoccia > UBA6257 > JACRHW01 > CAYLXU01. The sequence continues at coordinate 32,628 of CAYLXU010000002.1, forward strand.
CGCGAAATTGGTCTTTGTAGTACTTGAGCTCTTTTTCAATATCAATGAGTTGAGTATAAAACTCGTCATTCTTTGCTACTGAAGCCCGCCTCAAATTGTTATTTAAAGATTTTGTTTGCATAATCTTTTGTTGGCGTTTTGATCCGAAATACCCTTATTTTACTTCGGTTCGAACTTGGACATCAGGCGGTGAGGGTGGGATTCGAACCCACGAGGAGGTTTCCCCCCTACCACATTTCGAGTGTGGCGCTTTCAACCGGGCTCAGCCACCTCACCAATGCGCCACACGTGTGGCGTATCTAGCTTCTGCGTACCCCCATCTCATCCATCTCCTTCTTTAGATCTTCAAGATCTTTATCAGTCTCCACATTTCCTTGTCCTGCGCTGAACACATAAATATAAAGCATCTCCACGATTCCAATAGTGTTCACGATAAGCAGGAACACAAACCAAAACTTATCGCCCCTTCTTGCCGCCTTCCATAACGCCAACCCCTTCCACGCAAGCGACCAGAACAATATGAGAAAAAAAACGACCAAAAATGTTCCCGGAAAACCCGTGAGGGTTCCAAATGGATGTACCATTTGATTAAAATAGGTTTGCCACATAGATTATTTAATTATTAGTTATACATTCATTTTACAATAGGTTGCTTGGGTTTCCCCAACAAATGAAAAGAGCTCGTCTAACTCTTGTGGGGTGGGCAACCGGTAATTTTCTTTTTTGATGCGCAGCAAAAGCTCTATCATCCCCAAATTCTCTGAAATCGCCTCGCGTTCCAGAGAGACATAAGAAAATGGGGTAACTATATTGTCTTTTTTCTTATTCATCAAATGACACACGTGCATCATCTGTTTCACAAAAGACTTCCACTTTGCCATATCCCCGGAACGAATCTTAGGCACATACTGATCAGAAACCACCTTAAGATTTAAACACATAGCCTCTATTGCGGACATGATCGGCGCCGCAAAATCAGATCGCGCAAACTGTCGTCCTGCCACACACCTCCAAGTATCAAATTCTAACAACAGCAATGAAGGAGGAATCACGGTCGCCAATCGTGTTATCGGTGTAGCTCCATTAATCTCACTCAACCGCACAAGATTTATTCGAAGATCACGCAATCCAGATTTGGATTCCTTAAGTTGTTCGTTCATTGCATCCTGAGCTGTAAGTGGAAAGGAGTCAGTAACTATTCCAACAGAATCGATATCACTAGAATCGGCGTTATATTCCTCACGCAAAATCGATCCCCACAAGTATACCGACATAAGACCTTGATCATGATAGGTTTCATATATTTTGTTCAAAAACAAAGATGCTAATTGTAGATGTTGAGCTTGTTGCGTATTCATGTCAAATTTTGGTGCCCTCGGAGGGAATCGAACCCCCATCAATCCCTTAGGACGGGACTGTTCTATCCATTGAACTACAAGGGCTTGCTATCGGTTTTAAAACATTGTCATTCTAGCGGATGAGAGGTATTTTATCAATGATGTCTGAGGTCTCCAATGCCATTAAGAAAAAACTAAAAAACGTATTCGGAAAAAACGTTTTTTTTGAGTATCTGCTTTCACACATTACTACCCTCCGCATCGGAGGCCCAGCCCAATATTTTGTTATTGCAAAAAATGAAAAAGATATATTTCAGGCAGTCCGTCTTGCACAAGAACACAACATCCCCTTTTTTCTCCTCGGTGGCGCATCAAACATCGTTGCGAATGATAACGGGGTACCGGGGCTTGTTGTAAAAAATGCCATAACATCATTTGATGTGTTCATCGATAAAAATATATGCCGAATAGGCGCCGGCCATTCGCTTCTCTCGGCAATTAAAAAAATGAACTTGCTTTGCCTTTCCGGAATGGAGCGAATGGCGGGAATCCCTGGAACCATAGGCGGAGCCATCTATGGGTGCGCGGGGGCATACGGACAAGAAATAAAAGACTCTTTACGACGAGTCAGATATTTTGATGGAACACGAACAAGGTGGCTTTCTAAAAAGGCGTGCCAATTTGGCTATCGAACAAGCATCTTTAAGGTACGCAAAGACTGGATCATTCTCGAAGCCGAATTCCGACTCGCCCCAAGAAACTCAAAAGAGCTTACTAAAACATCCAAACATATTATGAAACTCAGAGCAAAAAAATATCCTCCAAAATTGGCGTGTCCTGGAAGTTTTTTTAAAAATATCGTTATCCAACACATCACACCAAAATCCCTCCAGAAACAATTCCTAAA
>CAYLXU010000003.1:0-1914 GCA_964388055.1 uncultured Candidatus Saccharibacteria bacterium
CGCCAATATTCTTTTGTGGACAGTGGTAATTATTGTTGTCCTCGCACAATTCAATATCAGCATAAAAACACTTCTCGCCGGAGCAGGAATTGTCGGTGTAGCATTTGGTCTCGCATTTCAGTCAGTAATCAAAAACTTTATTGCGAGTTTTTCCCTGCTTGTAAGCGGTATCTTTGAGGTAGGAGACAAAATAACGATTGTTGGTGTGACTGGTAGAGTAAAGGAGATAAATCTCAATACCATAATCCTTGAAGATGAAAATGGAGCCATACACTATGTTCCTACAAGTGAAATAAAAGTCATTTCAAATTTATCAAAACAAAAAGATGTCTCCTAAAGTTAGTTACACCATCCTTCTCATTTCTTTGGTTGTTTTTTCTGTCGCCACCAACTTTACTTATGCTAAAGTGAACACGGGAGATTGTGGGCAAACGTTAAAACCATCACTCTTTGACGACATCGATAAGCTTGGTAAGACAGGAACACGATGTATCGAAGATGTGGTAATCAACATTACAACATTTGTACAAACTCTTGGTATTGCCTTAGTTGTTGTGTTTATTATTTGGGGATCATTCCAACTTATGACATCTGGAGGGGAGCCAGGAAAAATAACCGCAGGACAAAATACGCTTCGATGGAGCATTATCGGGCTTGGAGTAATCTTGCTCGCCCAGGGGTTAGTATCTGCAATCCTTGAGACACTAAAAGCCAGGAGAGAATATATACCAAGTGATCAGCAGCAAACCCAAAACGCCTCACCGGAAGCCCCACAACAACCATCCGTATCCTTGGTTGCAGAAAACACAATTCCCATTTTTGAAGAAAACGTCGCCCAGGAACTTTATGAATCGTTAAATTGCAATGACCAAAGTGCCAACATAGCCACCTTGTGTAAAGACATCCGAAAGTCCTTGGCAATTTCTGGAAAGGCAACATCCCTTATTGGCACAAAAACACCCGAAGTCTGTTCAGCAACAGGAAACCGTGTTGGAGATCCAGGGGTGCGTTGTGCACTTTTTACTGGAATTGCAATTAATCCTGCGGCAGGTACAAAATTAACAGAATTTGCACCAGAAAACTGGGCAAACCCTGCAGGAACACGCTATTCCCCTAAAAAGGGGGATTCGACAGTGGCATTTCTTACAAAACTACCACCAGGAGCTCAACTGTTTTTCACAAACAATGCGAGTGGTAATGGGGTGGCTGCGTTTGATGGAGACCCCCCTGTACAAACAGCAGACAAACAAACAATACTCAGATCAGATCGAAGTCATTTTTATCATCGAGGAGACCATGTGCCAGTTCATGTAGCAATTTATCAACCACAAGTAACTATCACACGACAGCAAGCACAAACTATTACACAACACATGAGAGACCAGGGGAGACCAATAACTTTACCTAGGGCAAACTCTGATGGATCTGTCACCATCAAAAATGCGATGGTCCACAACCAAAGTGGTGTTGTGGTGGTAGAATCGGTTGAGGCATACATGCAAAGGAGTGGACAATCTGGAATCGAAAGTGGGGGAAGAAATTTAATGGGAGCAAAAGTTTACTAAAAATATGAAAAGGGTCATTCTCATAATTTTTCTTTATCTAATATTTCTACCCTCGACCCATGCTGCTGGGATTGTTCCCGAACGATGCCAAAACGACATTTCACAGTGCAATCTATGTGACTTGCTCGTGATGACACACAATATTTATGTTTGGATTCTTGGCATAAGCGTACTCCTTGCAATTGGAATCATCACCTACGCCGGAATTCAAATGATTCTCCATAGCGCAGAACCAGGAGAAAAACAAAAGGAACGAGGACTTATCATTAACACCCTTATTGCGCTTGCGATCGTCTTTGGATCCATGCTCATTGTAGATCAGGTACTGAAAGCGATCAGTGGTGGCCAA
>CAYLXU010000003.1:2014-32674 GCA_964388055.1 uncultured Candidatus Saccharibacteria bacterium
TCTGCGCCGAACATTGGAGGGGTAAAAACACCAAAAAGTTTGGGGTTGAGTGGGGTTACTGATGGGAGGGGTGGGGTAACAGGTGGGGGAGGAACAACTCCAGGAGGAGGGGGTAGCGCATCAAAAGCGGTTGAATTTGCCCTTCAGGAATATAACCAACACGGAGACGGAAAAACTAGTGAAGCATTTCTTTCTAATAAATATGGTGCTGGAGGGGATGCATGGTGTTCTGCTTTTGCAAATTGGACATACAAGAAAGCTGGAATAAGGTGGGGAAGCACGGGAAATCCAAATTGGTCACCAGACAACTGGAACAAATGGACCGGACGCAAATATACCCCAGAAGATATTAGAGCTGGCAGAGCGCAACCCCAACCAGGAGATCTTATTTTATATTTAGATCGCCCACCAGGAAGTCCCGATCGTCAGGCGCACACAGGGTTAATTGAAAGATATGATTCGAGAACTGGAATAATATATACGATAGAGGGAAATCGTAGCAACAAACTTCAAAGATTCCAAGTCCGTTACGATAGCCGCGGATTTGGATATGGTTTTCAATTTGTGGGACCCTAAACTATACATCTTTCATATGTTAAATAAACTCATTTTAATTCTTATAATAGTTTTCTTTGTTCTCATTGGTGTGTTTTTTTATAATCACCAACTGTATACTGCTCCACAAATTGAAGAAAAAGAAGAAATACAAACACAAATAAAGCGAGTACAAGAAGAAACAATTCCAAGAAAATTTCCAAAGCGAAAAAAAATTTTTGAATATGAAGGGCAGGAAATCAGGACAATACCACCAACATTACTAAGAACTTATTTTATTTCTGAATAAAACATGAAGTTTACATCCATACTAAAAAGTTTTTTTGTTATTTTATTGATTATCGGTATCACCTGGTTGTCTTGGTTGCTTCTCACGCAAGCCCCTAGTACAACAAAAAAAGAAGTAATAATAAAAGAGGAGAAAATGCTACTCGATCCATTCGTGCGTGGACTCCAGAATTCAGAAGAAAGTATAATAAAGTTCCCTGTACTATCAGAAGATGGTAAATCGCTTTTTTACTTCAAATTAACAAATAATACAATAGAAGATGCAACTTTTTGGGAATTAAAAAATGATAGCACCGAGCGCCAGATTACATTTAATCATATTGACGAGGTGGAAAATATCATCTGGTCACCAAATAAAAAGAACGCATTAATGCTCATACGAAATAATCAGGCCTTAGCAAACGATGCGCCACTCTTCCATACCACAAAAATCCCTGATCTTACTTATGTGATGTACTTATATAACCTGGATACCAATACCGCCAAACTAATTTCTTCTCAAATAAAATTTGCGGCATGGTCCCCAGATGGATCAAAAATAGTATATGCATGGGACGATAGAATCCTAACAATCGCAAATCCAGATGGATCGGACTGGAAACCGTTGTGGGACATAACCAAAGACCCATCCTACACAAAAGATGATTTCTTTTTTGCGCTTTCATGGATAAAACCAGATGTTCTAGTTGTGAATCTTGCGAATATGAAAACAGAAGGAATAATTTATCAAATTGACCCCTCAACAGGAGCAAAGAAGGTGTTGATATCGAGGGCAGATGTCCCCGTACCTGCCCCAAACGGGAGCAGGGGAATAGCACTTCGTTCTGACCAATCCTCAAAAACTCTTGTGCTTTGGGGTGATCAACTTATCGGAAAAAATATTTCACCAATTCCAATTTCTACTAAATTTCCAAATCTCGTTGTATGGCATCCTAATGGCAGAAATGTTTATGTGATTGAAAGATATCTTAGGACAGAAAATTCAAAAATCTTAAATATCAACACAGACAATGGAACATATGAGATTTTAAAGTGGCCTCAACAACCTTTTGAAGTTTCAAATGTATTCATTACAAAAGAAGGGAATCGTCTGTATCTTATGGGTTATAACCAAATTCAAATCTTGGAACTTTCAAAATAGTTTGATGCGCACACTTGTTTTTTTGTTTCTACTGCTTTTGATTCCCCAAATAACGGTGGCTCAGGGTCTTATTCCGTGCGGGGGTCCTGATTGCACTACCTGCGATTTGTTTGTACTGGTAAACAATATCTATCTTTTCCTCCTCAAATGGAGCCCTGTCGTTGCTTTTCTTGCCATTGGATACGCGGGAGTGCAAATGATTCTTTTTAGTTCTAATTCGGGAAAGGTAAACCAAGCACGCGGATTAATTTGGAAAACCCTGCAACGCCTCGCAATCATTTACTGCTCATTTTTAATAGTAAACCTTGTCATCCATCTTGTTGTGGGTGGAAGCGGGCTTGAAGGAACATGGTACAAGTTTTCGTGTAAACGAACCCCTACAAATATAGGGGGGATTGCCACACCAGGATCAGTAGGGCTTTCCGCAAGTAGTAGAGGCGGGGTCTCAATGGGGCCCCCACCTTCAAATGTTGGCACATTCACTCCACCCTCAGGAGGATACTGCTCTGAAAATTACCTTAAAAGTGCCCTCGGTGTAACCGATTCAACAAAACTAAAAATATTTTCTTGTATTTGCACGCATGAAAGTGGAGGAAGAGACCCCGGGATACCAAACTCTACCCATCCAAATGCTATATGTAATAATCGTGGGAACCCCAAACCAGTAGTGTGGGGACTCATGCAACTTGATCTTCCTACAAAAGTGATAAATGGTGTCGATTGCACCCAAGCGTTTGGCGGTCCTTCTAACATGTTGACAAGCACAAGCGGATGGCAACAATGTTATATAAAAAACGAGGCGCTTTATAACCAATGTGTACGTCTTGCCTCTGATCCTGCTACAAATTTAAAATTTGGATATCAGCTGTCTCGAAATGGAACGTGGTGGCAAGACTGGACCACCGCACATTGGACAATGCAAGAATACAGCGGAAAGGGTGCGTGCGCACAAACCATATATGAACTAACGGGAAAACGCTGGCACTGGAGAAATGGTCCGTTCTAAAAATTCGGATTAAAATTTGAAGCTGGGATGGGTTTTTTGCCCTCCTGCTGAATAACGTCAAAAACTAAATTTCCACCCTCAACATGCGCCTCGAGCACCTTGATGCGTTTGTTGTTTTTTATAAAATACGTTCCCGGTTCAGGATTAAGTGCCCGAATTTTGCAATCTAATTCTTCTGCGCTTTTATTAAGATCCAAGAGCCCATCTTCGCCTTTATAGATACGCGTATATGTCGCTTTTGCATCGTCCTGTGGAACGGGCTCAATTCTTCCATCCAACCACGCTGGAATCACTTCAACCAACAACTTTGCCCCCAACTCTGCAAGTTTCCCGCTTAAGGAGGTGTAGTTATAATTGATTGGAAATTCAAAATTGGAAATTTTTAGTATTGGCCCATGATCCATCTCCTCATCTAAAAGTATAATACTCACCCCAGTTTCTTCATCTCCATTCAGAATAGCGGTTTGAATAGGTGTTGGTCCTCTATGTTTGGGCAACAAAGACGGGTGCACATTGAGACTTCCTGACTTTGGTATATCAAGAACCGACTTGGGAATTATTTTGCCATAAGCAGCAACTATAAACAGATCAGGATTTAATTCATGTAGCTCTTTTTCAATGTCTTTTAATTTTTCCGGTTGAAATATTTTTATTTTAAGCCCAGAATGCAATACCCATTGCTTTACAGGTGGGGGAGTAATAATTTTTTTTCTCCCCATCGGTTTGTCTGGGTTTGTAACAATTGCACTGGGAGCATATCCAGCATCAATCAATTTTTGTAATACGATTACAGCAAATTCTGGGGTTCCAAAAAAAACATATCTCATAGATAAACACCTCTACGGTTTGATTGTGTAGGTTTCCTTGGCCCGATCTATGAATAGCTTTCCGTTTAGGTGGTCCATCTCGTGTTGAAAAATACGGGCAAGAAGGCCTGCTGCTTTAATTTTTACAAATTTTCCACGCACATCTACCCCTTGAATCGTAATTTTTGTTGCCCTCCGCACCGAACCGTATACATTTGGAACACTCAAACACCCCTCCTCCATGTCATCCTCTTCAGTAGAGATTTTTATGATTTCTGGGTTAATAAGCACATAAAATTTTCCCGCGTGTGTAGCGACAAAAATTCTTCTTCCGTCTCCTATTTGGTTTGCCGCAAGACCTATACCATTTGCAGCAATCATAGTTTTCTTCATTTCATTAATAAACGTACGGGAAACAGAACCAAGGTCTTCCACCGAAACCGTTTTTGTTCTTAGAAATGTCTCAAATTCTTTATTGTCTATGCTAAGAATATGTAACATGGTAGAACTGTTATACCATGTTTTTTTAAATAATGGAAGATGGGTTGATATCGATTATATAATCACGAGGAATTCTTTTTAGAATCGAGTTGCGCACACGAAGATCCTCTTTTGTAGTGTCTGCAAGGTGTTTTTTGAGGCGAAACAGTATATGTCGAACATGTTTGTGCCCCACTTTTTCCGCAAGGGCGGGGTACGAGTCTGAGACATCAAACAAGGTATCATGACCTTGTCGCGTGATTACCTCACGCAATCGTGCAACAAGTTCCGCCATACTATTTTCTAAAAATAAGGCATCGCGATGTTTTTGAGTTATCTTTATCATTTCACAAAACGGGGGATAAAGATAACGCTCTCTCGCCTTCAAGTCTTCTTTTGCAAACCCGACGGGATTATTTAGGTGTTTAAATAATTCTCTCTCGAAATCAGATGTAAACACGTAAAAACGCTGGGTACTTGTGCCAAGAAACCTTAAAACACGAAAAACTCGTTCTTCTGTTGTGTAATCTGGGAAGCTAAGCAACCTGTCCACATCCAACACAATTGTCGTATCCACTTCTTGAACGGGGTGTTTTAATAAAAGCTCTGTCGTAATGAGTAGCCCGTGTTCAGAATCAAGAAATTTTTGCAAGGCCGCACATTCTTCACGGTCGCTTTTTACCACATCACTATCAAATCTTACTATAAGATGTTTTGGGTAAAGAGCTCGCACTTCCCTTTCTATGCCCTGAGTGCCGAAACCATAAGAAAGCCCCAAAAAACCACGACATTCGGGACACAGATCCGATGGCCTCCTTTCTCTATATCCGCAACGATGGCAAAGCAACTCAGGAACGCGGGGCGATGCGCCTCCATGCTGTACAAAACCAACCGAACAACGTGGACAACGATAAAAAAAACCACAAGAAAGGCAAGAAATTATAGGAGAAACCCCCCGCCGATTTACAAAAATAATGCTTTTTTTACTATCCTGTAAATTTGCAAAAATTTCTCTTCTTAAATCTTCAAGGTATTTATTACCCTTTCTTTTGTCTCGATCCGGCCGCTTCGCGTTAACGAAGATGGGTACAATATTTTTTTGCAAACCCCCTGTTCTCGGATAATCAACCAATGCTGATCTTGGAGTTGTATCCGCATACAAAACAGAAGAACCGTGTAGAGATGCTAACTCCGAAACAATGTACATGCTATCAACAAAAGGATTGTTCTGGCTCTTATAAGCATCGTGGGATGAATTCATGACAAAGATGGAACAAAGATTTGTCCAAGGAAGGTAAAGAGATGCTGACGTACCCACCACAACAACAGGCTCTCTCCGCAACACGCGCCCCCATACATCACGCACACGCGCAGTCCCCATCGTTTTCTGATACACAACTGGGTCCAAATCTCCGAACAAGTGAGCATAATACTTCACAAGGAATGAAGAAGGGGCAAGAATCAAGCATTGCGTCCCTTCCTGTATAAGGTTCTTGAGATAATCTAGGTCCGGGATTCCTTCGTAAACTAACCGTTGTGGATGTTCTGATGTTTCGCGCGGTTCTGTTTGCACAGAGGAGACACGAGGAAAATGAAGAAATGTTTTTTGAGGACTGGGAAACGCAAATTTGAGAACAGTTGAAAGGTGAATGTTATAATAACGCGAAATGTTCTCAAATAATTTTTTTTGTCTTTGGCTTGTTACAGATGAGGTGGTAATGACACCGCTTATTGGAAGAAGTGTATACCCAACATTTTTGACTGCGAGTTTTGTTGCGGTAATGTGAGACAACTCCATAACAAACGCGGGAGTATCCTTCCCGCGTAACGGAACCAAGATCAAACTGCCACGGTCTATAACCTCCTTAGAATAATAAGTAAGTATCGGATCCGGAATATTTTCCAAAACAAGAACCTTAACTATATACATATGTGTTTGACACAAAAAACCAAAAACTCGATACTAAGAAGAGCGAGATTCGAACCAAGTATTATTTTTAGCGTACAACAAGATGAAACGTCCCGCAAAAATTACACTTTCTCTTCTGGCCTTATTTTTGGTTGGAATGTTAGGGTTTTCAGCAGGACGCCTCTCCCAAACAACAACCTCCGCAAAAACAACGCCGCCGCTTAATGTGACCACAGGAACGCCAACGGAAAATGAAGTTGTTGATTTTGGAATCTTTTGGGAAACATGGAATACGGCAAAAGAGCTGTACCTCTCAAAAGGAAAGGTTGATGAAAAGGAAATGGTATATGGAGCAGTAAAGGGGATGGTGCAATCACTGGGGGACCCTTATACAGAATTCTTTACCCCAGAAGAAAATAAAACATTTCAACAGGATGTAAGCGGAAGTTTTGGGGGAATAGGAGCGGAGATTGGATTTAAAAACGGCGATTTAACAATCGTAGCGCCCCTTAAAGATAGCCCGGCAGAACAGGTGGGGTTAAGAGCTGGTGACAAGATACTTAAAATAGGAGATACAATAGTCACAAAGGACATGTCACTCGAAGAAGCGATTCGTCTCATACGGGGCCCAGTAGATACAAAAATTACGCTTCTTATCCTAAAAAAGGACTCCCAAACCCCAAAAGAATTCACTATCACAAGAAGGGAGATCACAATACCCACAGCAGAAATGGAAATGCTTTCGGACGGAATCGCTCACATAAAACTTTACAACTTCAACGCCCGAGCAGCAACAAAATTCTATAGCCTTATTTTTAATTCATTAGTTCAAGGAGCGCGTGGCTACATAATTGATGTAAGGAGCAACCCTGGAGGATATCTCGAAGTTTCTATCGATATCGCAAGTCACTTTGTTGAACCGGGACACGTTGTGGTAAAAGAAGAAAACTATAAGGGCCAGGTCCAATTCCATCGTTCACGCATAGGCGGTAGCGCCATTCTGAAAAATTTCCCAACAGTAATGTTAGTAAACGAAGGTTCGGCATCCGCCTCAGAAATCCTTGCTGGGGCATTACGAGATAACCGAGGCATTAAAATAATAGGAAAGAAAACATTTGGAAAAGGATCTGTTCAGGAACTCAGAACACTGAGCGACGGTTCCTCGCTAAAGATTACAGTAGCAAGATGGCTAACACCGAACGGAACATCTCTTGCAAATGGAGGAATTGTACCAGACTATGACATTGATCTTACTGAGGAACAGATAAAAAATGGACAAGATCCGCAACTTGAAAAGGCGATAGAAGTCCTCAAGAATCAACTAAAATAAAATCATGAATCTCGAAACGCTAAAAACCATTTCAGGGCTCGTGTTTCTTCTTATCGCTGCTTTTTCACTAGTGATGTTTATTGTCCTTAATTACCATTGGTCAAATTATGGAATTGATGCCTGGTATACCAAAAAAATACAGTTCGCATATGCATTAGGAACAATTGTACTATCCCTGCTTGTCATAGCATTATTTCTTGTCATACTTGCATTATGATCCAACTTCACGAAGGAGAAAAACTAGTTAAAACAATACGAAGACACTGGTTTGTGGTTGCGCTAGATGTCCTTATTTTTCTTATATTGGCGATTGTGCCCCTCTTTATCATCACCGTTGTGCTCAATCAGGGAATTAGAGGAGCAGAAATATCCTACGGCCCCATAATAGCCTTTTTTTATTCCGTATGGCTCTTATTTACATGGAATATATTTGCGGTAGCATGGACTAACAACTATTACCTAGACGTTATTCTCATTACCAATCGAAGACTGCTCAAGATCGATCAAATTAGCCTCTTTGCCCGAGATGTCTCAGAGATGAGGCTTGAAAGGGTGCAGGACATCAACGTAGAAACAATGGGAATTATCCCATCCCTACTTAACTTTGGAGACTTAAAAGTCCAAACTGCAGGAGAAGAGAAAGAGTTTGTGATGCATAACATACCTAATCCAAATGAAATAAAAAATATTATATTCAAATATCACGACTCAATCGAAAAACGAAATATCTAAACGCCATGAAAGTAATACTACTAAAAAATGTGCCCGGCCTTGGAAAGAGTGGTGAGGTAAAGGAGTGCAAAGAGGGGTTCGCTAAAAATCACCTTATTCCACAAGGATTGGCAAAAACAGCTACAGAGAGCGCACTTGCGTCTCTCTCCCACAAACAACACCAGGAAGAGGAAAAGAAACAAAAGGAGCTTACACAAAACAAAAAACTGATAGATTTAGTAAAGGCCATTGACCTTGTTTTCACGCTAAAAATGAGTAAGGGCAGTGCCTTTGGCTCCATAACAAAAAAAGATATTTTACAGAAACTTAAAGAAAGGGGGATTGAGCTACCAAAAGAGGCTCTTTTGGTAGAAAAACCGATCAAAAAAACAGGGGTAACTGAAATCCCTGTTTCTTTAGGGAGTGGGATAAACGGATCTTTAAGAATTACTCTTGCTCCGAAAGAGTAATTTGAAACTTACAATACGTTTACAACCACAACCTTTTTTCGTGAACCATCAAACTTTGTTTTTTGCTTAGAAGAAAACTTCACAACACCCGAGGCAATAGCATAAAGGGTATCATCCCCCCCACGTCGCACATTTTTTCCAGGATGCCATTTTGTTCCTCGCTGACGGATGAGAATGTTCCCCGCCTGAACGGATTGTCCATCAAAAATTTTAACACCAAGACGCTTTGAGGACGAATCTCGACCTAATTTCGTAGATCCGCCCGATTTTGTATGTGCCATATCTAATGAATTTTACTACTTAATTTGGTTTCCTATTATGACAAATTTTATCGATAAAGTCAAAGGCGCCTACCAGGCGCACAGAACCCTCATCATTTTTACCACAATTCTCTTCCTTGCAACCACAATCTCCTTCGCGTTGGGGGTCATTGTGGGGGAAGAATTAGTTTCAAAAACACCTTTGATATATTCAAAAACCGATTTATCCCGTTAGGCGGTAAACGAAACCTATAAAAATTCATGCATGCATTTCCGGATCACTTCTTATGGGGAACTAGCACCTCAGCACACCAAGTAGAAGGGGGAAACATAAACGACTGGTCTCTTTGGGAAAAAGAAACTGCCAGAGAAAAAGCCTACCGGGCCACTCTTCGTAATTTTCCATCTCACATACCAACGCTATTTCCTCTCCCCACGGAGGAGATAAACTATGTCTCGGGGATTGCTACAGATCATTATCACAAATTTCAAGAAGACACTGAACTCATGAAAACCCTCTCTGTTAATGCATATCGCTTTTCCATTGAATGGTCTCGTGTTCAACCCCAGGAGGGAATGTTTAGTGAGAGTGCGTTAGAATACTATGAAAAACTAATAGACGAATTAACCAAGAATGGGATCACCCCCTTTGTTACGTTGTGGCATTGGCCCATACCTATCTGGATGAAGGATAAAGGGGGGTGGGAGAACAAAGACAGTATTACCCACTTTCTACGTTATGTAGAAAAAATAATTACACGTCTAGGACACAAAGTAACGTTCTGGATTACGCTCAACGAACCTGAAATTTATGCCGGAAATTCATACTTGGCAGGAATATGGCCACCACAAAAAACAAACGTATTCAGCTACATTCGTGTGCTCAACCACCTCATGGCAGCACACAAAACATCATACAAGCTTATCAAGCATCACTACCCAAAATCACAAATAGGAATCGCTAAGAATAATATTTATTTTGAGGCGAGTACGAATACTTTTGCAGACAAATCTGTCACCAAAACAATAGATTGGTATTGGAACAAAAGCTTGCTTAATTCCATTAGAGAAAATCAAGATTTCATCGGGCTCAATTTTTATTTTCACAAACGACTGCACTATGGCTTTGAACAAAATAAAAATGAAAAGACTTCCGACCTAGGCTGGGAACTTTACCCAAGAGGAATTTATCACGTCCTCCAAGACCTGAAAGCATATAAAAAACCCATTTATATCACAGAAAACGGACTTGCGGATGCCAAAGATACCCATAGATCATGGTTTATAAGAGAAACACTGAAAAATGTATTTTTGGCAATTCAGGACGGGGTCGATGTAAGAGGGTACTTCCATTGGTCTCTCCTCGACAATTTTGAGTGGGATAAGGGTTTTTGGCCAAGATTCGGCTTAGTAGAAATAGACTATCATACTCTTAAACGAAACCCGCGACAATCGTTCTATGATTACGCTAAAATTTGTAAAGAAAATGGATTTAGTTAGGGTCTTCTTTTGGAAAAACAATATTTTGTGTAAAGCCATTGTCTTGATAGTAATAATCTCTTGTGCACTATTCGCATATTTTTTTCTGGGACAGGCTCCGCAATCCCCATCAGTAAACTACGGAATCACCTTTTCTACAATCCACGCACGAAATTTGGGTCTAAATACACAAGAAACATATTCTGCTATCTTAAATGATCTGGGAACCCGATCTATTAGATTGCCGCTGTATTGGAATGAGATAGAACTCCAGAAAGGAGTGTATAATTTTGAAGAGTTTGATTGGTATATACAAGAAGCAGAAAAATATGGCGCCAAAATAATTCCTGTGATGGGACGCAAATCACCACGCTGGCCAGAATGTTTTTTGCCAGAGTGGGGGAATGAGCTCAAAAAAAATGAACAACAAAGCGCTTTATTACGTTTTATCTCAGAGGCCGTAACATACTACAGAAAAAATGAAAACATTATCGCCTGGCAAATAGAAAATGAACCGTTTTTCGAGTTTGGAGAATGTGAACTGTGGGAAAAGGAATTTTTAGAAAAAGAAATACGCACGGTCAAACTTCTCGATAATAGACCAATTATGGTAACAGAAAGCGGAGAATGGGGAACGTGGGTTGGTGCCGCACGACGCGCCGACATTGTGGGCTCTACACTCTATCGTACAAGCTGGTGGAATAAGTTAGGAATAAAGGAATTTGTCTCTCCAATTCCGCCCATATACTATTTCAGAAAAGCAAACCTCATAAATCTCCTCTATAAAAAACCGGTGATCATAAGTGAGTTTCAACTCGAACCATGGGGTCCGAGGCTCATCCAAGACCTTTCATTAGAAGAGCAATTGCGTTATATGAATCTTGAAAGACTTAAAGATAATATCGCGTATTCAAAAAAAACTGGATTCAACACAATATACCTTTGGGGAGCAGAGTGGTGGTACTATATGAAGCTCCGTGGCCATCCAGAATTTTGGAATGAAACAAAAAGCCTTTTTCAAAACGAATAAAAAAAGAACCGGGGAACATGCCCGGTTTTTTATATTAACCTTTCTTTACTACAAAATCACGATCTTCAACTCCGGCAAATGCCTTATTGGAAATTGACTGCAGCAACCCAGCAATTCGGTAGTAAATATGCCTGAAAAGCTTCTTCACCATATCGTTAATAAGGGTCCAGAGCAAGCTCCACGGCCAATACGTCATCCACATCAAAATCCTACCCTTGAAATTTCTTGCGCGCGGACGATATTCAAAACGCTCTTTGCCGTAGACCCCTCTTTCAGCATAATTTTTCCAATCAAGCTTCAGTTCTTCCGGCATCACATCACCCTTGACCTTTTTCTCCAGCAAGAAATCAGCTCGAGCTGATTCATACCTCTCCCGCTGTTCTGTGACAAAAAACCACCACTTCACAATGCCATATCCGGTTCCCGCTGCAAAGTAGGCGAGTACAGAAAGAAGAATTGGAATAGGGTGTTCCACCACATATCGAAGGATGGGGATTCCGCCACACTGTTCAAGCAATACAAGTGTCACGATAAGAGTAACGGTCGCGAAAAAACCCTGTTCCTTTTCAATGCAAGCAAGAAGAATGAATGACTCAATAACAAGCAACGTCCAAAACCAAAATGTAAACGGAGCAAAAATAAGAAGCCACCACTCCATGAGAAAGTCCCTCCTTAAGTGTTTTTAGAGAGCCTTGATTAAAATAGCACACCTGACAGATCTAGTCAACTTAGGGTTGGTAATATACCTCATAACACAAAAACCCACGACTAATGGCCGTGGATCTTTAATTTTATCGATCAAACACCCTGAAGACGAATACGGGCTACCATAACAGCAGCCGGATTGGATGACTTGAGTGGGTTGTAACGATTTGTATCGATTTTAACGAGAACACGCTTGCGATCATCCCACGCCTCAAGAAGGTCATATTCGTGAAGAAGTCCAAAATAAGGATCCCACGAATCCTCGACAGAAACATGACCGCCCTGAACAAGAGAATCTATTTTTCCTTCATATGCACGAAGTACCTTAAGCCGTTGGATTGGATCAAGATTTTCATAATTTTGGGCGCCCAAGTTAAGATCCAATTCTTGAATAAAACGAGAAACAAATTCTGGATCGGGAAGCATGCCGCACTCCTTTGTTTCATATTTTTAGGAACTAAAGGTGATATACCACAAAAAACCACATATCAAAATAGGAGAGGGTAGGAGCAAGGATGACATCTAAAGAGTCTGGAATTTGCTAAACATTATGTGTCGCACAATATATGTTTTCGGACACATTAGATAAGATCTTATAGAAACAGAAATTCTTTTAAAGGTTTTTACTGCCTTAGGAGTTTTTATGCTTTATATTTAAATAAAAGGAGTTTCGTTTTGACACTCTCTTCGCTTATATTCCTTCCCAACCAACAACCCTTCATTCATAACTACAAAAAAAGGATTCTATCTCCCCTTCCCCACATACAAAAATTAGAACACGAATATTCTAATATCGTCAATATTTTTAAAACGTGTAGAACACACGCATTTGGATGAAGTTCAAGGAAAAACCGAGCACTGAAACGAGGAATACTATAGACAGTATTTCGAGTGAGGCGCGGAGGTTTTGACGAAGAAATTCGCCGAATGCGTGTGTTCTACAGAAACTAAAAAAGTGTTACCCAATGACTGCAGAAGAGAAATAATAAATTTAAAAACGGATATAGATACCTGGATAAAAAACTTAAGCAAGGGTTTAATAGTTGAATCGAAAAGTTTCTTAAAAACTTTACTCAACGAGGATGCTGCCTCAGAAATATTTTCCTTAATGCCGTTTTTGTCTAAACCATCATAGTTTTCACGAATTTCCTTTCCAGCTCTGACCGCATCTTTTGCAACGATCTCTTGTGTATTTTGTGCGGAGATAAAACTATATACACTAAAATATCCCACCGCACCCATAAGCAAGATGCCCGTCACAAAAAACCGAAGAATATCTTTCATATATTGATTATACCACAACTTTGGCTCGAAGTTCGGTGGTGTAATATGAAATAAACAATTTAGAGATAATCCAATGGATTCACTGTTACTCCAACAGGCACAAGACCTGCGGCGGGGGGGATTGATTTAAACTTAATACTAGATGACCAATATACTGTAAAATGTAAATGAGGGCCGGTGGCATAACCGGTATTACCCGAATACCCTATAAGCTCACCACGTTCCACTGTTTGCCCCTCTACAACAACATTATTCTTCGAAAGGTGGGCGTAGAGCGTTGTAAGACCATTTTCGTGCTGAATCATAACATATTTTCCATACTGATAGCGTTGAAAGCGGGATATTCCTCTATCGTTGTTGTCAATGGCGAGCACCTTACCCCTAGCCACAGCATATATTGGTGTACCTATTTCTAACCCATAATCGATGCCATTGTGAAACCTGGATCGATACGCACGTTGCGCGAACTCTGTCTCACCATATTCCTGAGTAAGAACTCCTGTTTTAACAGGCTTGGAAAACGTACCTTTATGGGGAAGAAGCTGTGTGGTATCAAAAGAGGCGCGCAACTTTCTTTCTAATTCTTCTATTTCCTTACTAATTTGCTCCTGCCTCTCTTCTAATTCAGCGAGTTGTTTTTGATATGTTGCCTCTCTGTTTTTTGTGTCTCGAAGAAGAGTATTTTTCTCTTCCTTTTCCTCTTCAACAATGTTTTTCTTCTGCTTTAATACACCATGCTCTTCTTGAACCTGATCTTTTTTCTCACTTGTCTTTCGAAATGTTCCGTCAAGTTCTCCTTGTAACCGTTTTAATTCCCCCACAGAGAGAACAAGTGAGGCGTTAAGATCGGAAAGGCTTTGCATGTCTGCCAAGCTCTCAGAAAGACTTTTTGTCCTAAAAAGTGTAAGAAGTGGTGTTTCGTTTTCGCTGACACGAAGCTCACGCAAAACTATGCCGATTGCTTTTTGTTTTGCATCTATTTTTTCCTCAAGGTCTCTGATTTCCTGATGCAACACGTCTACCTCAAGATTAAGTTTCTGTATAAGCACCTCGCTTGATCGGATGCCAAGATTTAGTTTTTGAACCGATGCATTAATACTTTTTAACTCTTTTTGCAAACTGTTTTTCTGGCTTTGCACACCAGACAAATTTGTGTTCACGGCTTGAATCTGTTCTGTAATTTCATTCAACTCCTTTGACTTTTGATCAATAGTATCTTTAATCTCGATTGACGCCATTACACTCCGACCCATTAAAAAAACAATGGCACTAAACAACAAAAGTAGAGAAAGAAAAAAGGATTTTTGCCCCATAAACCAAAGACAATAGAAGATTTTAAAATTTTTCAATTGCAATTTTTATTCTTTGCAACGTCTCTTCCCTTCCAAGTATTTCAGCTATCTCAAATGGACCGGGAGACATTTTTTGTCCTGAAAGTGAAACTCGAAAGGGCCACAATACTTCCCCTCTCCCCCGTTCCTCAGCAAAGGGCATGATGTGCGCTTCTAATACCTCCTTATTCCAATCTAATCTATCTGAAAGATTCTTTAACAACTCAGAAACAGAACTAAGATTTTCGCGAGTTCTTTCAAAACTCATCTCCTTCCAAACTAGTAATGCACCATCATATTCTGGAAGTTGAAAGAAAAATCGAGCAAGCTCATCGAATTCGGAAAGACGTTTCATGCGTCCACGCTGTAATTCCAAAATAGCTAGTAACTTTGCTTCGTCTTTTTTCCACTCTTCTGGAACAAAGGCGACAACATCCTTAAGCAGCCCCTCAATCGTTTTTGTCTTAATGTAGTGTGAGTTAATCCAATTGAGTTTTTCTATATCAAATATAGCGCCTGCTTTTTGCACACGTTCTAATTCAAAAAGCTGCGCAAGCTCTTGTTGAGAAAAAATTTCCGTATTTAATTCGCTCGGGTGCCAACCGAGGAGAGCTATGAAATTAAAAAGACTTTCATGAAGATAACCAGTATTTTTGTAGTCAGATAAAGAAACAGCGTTAAAACGCTTAGAAAGCTTTGCCCTATTCTTATCCAAAATAAGCGGGAGATGAGCATAATGCGGGGTTGGAAACCCTAACGCTTGCTGTAAAGCAATCTGCTTTGGTGTATTTGATATATGATCTTCTCCACGGATAACGTGGCTTATATTCATCTCATAATCGTCAATAACAACTGCAAAATTATAGAGAGGGATACGAGGAGTCTTGGCTATGACGATATCCCCGGTAAGCGCAACATCAAACTCAACTGAGCCCCGCACCAAATCATGAAATACGATGCGTGTCTCCGGCATGCGAAACCTAATCACAGACTTAATCCCAGCCTTAATGTTTTCCTCCACCACTTTTGTATCCATGGTGGCGCACTTTCCAGAATATTTTGGGGCCACACCACGGGCAAGCATCTCTTGACGTCCTATTTCAAGCTCCTCCTCAGAACAGAAACAATAATATGCTTCCCCATCTTCAAGAAGTTTCAGGAGGTGTCTTTCATACGTATCTAACCGCTCCGACTGACGATAGGGACCAAAATCACCTTTATATCCACCACTGACCAATGGTCCCTCATCCCACTCAATTCCAAGCCACTCAAGGTGTTGTAAAATATCTTTCTCATATTTAGATTCAGAACGTTCTAAATCAGTATCTTCGATTCTCAATACAAAAGTTCCACCCATCTTACGGGCAAATAAAAAATTAAAAAGTCCTGTACGCGCAGTACCAATATGAAGTGGACCTGTAGGAGATGGTGCTAAACGTACACGAATAGGTTTAGTCATGTTCGCAAATAGAAAAAATTAGTGGGAAACAGCGACAAGTAAAATTTCCCGAGCGATTTGTTCTGCAGCTTGAGGCGCAGCAAACCTTTTTGCCCCCTCAACCATTTTTGCCATAACATCAGGATTGTCAAGAATGCGAAATGTTCTATCGAGGAAAAGATGGGGCAAGAGGTTAGATTGTTCAAAAATCTCAGCACCCCCGTATTGAGCATATTCCTGGGCATTAAAAACCTGATGATCGTTGGCCAACCCAGCGATTGGAACAAGAATAGATGGCTTTTGGACTGCAGCTATTTCAAAAATGCCACCAGCCCCTGCTCTTGAAATTATAAGGTCAGCGGCATATAAGGCCTGCCTGTACTCTTCACCCTCTAAAAAATCAACAATTTTATATTCTTCCTTGTTTTTTATCCCAAACAAATCTATTGCCGCAGCAACCTCGCTACGCATTGTGTCATAGTTAGTTCCACCCACCTGATGCAATACCTGTACTTTTTGTAAAAGCTGAGGAGCAAGGTCAAGGATAAATTCGTTGATCGCTACCGCACCTTGAGATCCACCCAAAATTAAAACGAGCTGCTTTTCAGGCTTAAAACCAAGAAGAGTTTTTGCCTCCTCTTGTGAAATGGGTTCTAGTAGACGCGGACGTATCGGATTCCCCACCATCAGCACCTTCTTTTCATCAAAGTATTGTTTGGAATACTCAAAAGAAACGAGTACTTTTTCAGCAAATCTCGCAGAAAATAGATTAGATTTCCCTGGAACACTGTCAGATTCGTGAATCACCACAGGAATAAAATACACTTTTGCGGCAAGTATTATTGGCAAGGCACCATATGATCCTTTTGAAAAAACCACGTCAGGCATATACCACAGCAGAAACCATAGTGCTTGTATAAAACCAATGCAATTTTTAAAAAACCCGACCAGAGCTCCGTTGCCTCCTATGATCTTCGAGATGGGGAGACCGAACTGTTTTACATACCGCATAGAATTGTCTTCTGGACCAAAGTATCGCACCTCAACATCAACGTTTTCTCCAATAGAAATTTTTTTGATTCCTTCAAGCACGGCAAACAAGGGAAACACATGCCCCCCACTCCCCCCCGCAGTAAAAGCTATTCTGATACGAGAATTCATAAATAAAAAAAGTATAGATCAAGATCTATATGTTTAGATGAAACGGAAGACGCGGGCGAGAAACGAATCGAGGCGTTTCTGTTACGACAAAAACGAATCGCGGCTCACAACGCAGGGATTTACTAAACAAATAGATCTTTCTTATTTTACCGTATATCTAGATATATTCGCAACAAACCCTATGCAAGCAAGCACAACAATAAGCGAAGTCCCTCCATAGCTTATAAAAGGTAAGGGAAGTCCTGTAAGCGGCAAAAGTCCACTTATAGAAGCAATATTAATAAAGGCTTGCAATACAATAGTAGAAATCATTCCCAATACGGCCAATTGTGAAAACTTATCAGGCGCATCTCGTGCTATCCTAAAACCTCGTACTAAAAAAAGTAGAAACAGACCAATAAGGGCAATGGCACCAACAAAACCCAACTCTTCAGCCACAAGAGCAAAAACCGAGTCCCCTATCGGCTCTGGAAGATAAGAGGTTTTAGCCTGACTGTTACCGAACCCGACACCAAGAACACCCCCCGACCCCAACGCATTAAGGGCCTGGTTGATATGATACCCTTTCCCTTGAGGATCGGAGTTGGGATCCAGATAGGTCATAAGACGATCCTTACGATATGGGGTTACTGCAATAATAAGGGACAAAATAAGCCCAATGAGGATAAAAATAAGAACTATATGAGTAAAACGAGCACCGCCCACAAAAAACATAAACATCCCAGAAAGAAAAATAAGAGCAAAGATAGCGGTTGCGGGCTGTTTAAGTAAAAGTGCCGCAATAATTCCAATGACAATTCCAAAAGGAATCAGTCCTTCTTTTATCTTTTTCGATTTCTTAAGCTGCGTCCCAAAGAATGCAGCAACATATAAAATAAAAGTGAGTTTTAATAGTTCTGCTGGTTGAAAAGTAAAAGAGCCTACCGTAATCCATCTGGTTGCTCCTCCAGCAGTAAATCCAAGCGGGGTAAATACAAGGGCCAAGAGAATAATATTAAATAATAGCAACCAGAAAGAGATGCGCTGAAAAAAACGATAGTAGATAAAATACGCAAGAAAAAAGAAAAAAATTCCAACCCCAAAAGAGAGAAGTTGATGTTTTAGAAAATAATATATATCGCCAAACCTCTGTTTTCCGAGCACCGACGACGCACT
This sequence comes from uncultured Candidatus Saccharibacteria bacterium, assembly GCA_964388055.1. Taxonomy (GTDB): domain Bacteria; phylum Patescibacteriota; class Minisyncoccia; order UBA6257; family JACRHW01; genus CAYLXU01. The sequence continues at coordinate 20,554 of CAYLXU010000003.1, forward strand.
CAAAAGCATCGCTAAACCAAAAACAATAAGGACCCCAGAAGTTATCAAAAAAATATAGTCAGGATGATGTCTGCGCATTAAACAAATAAAACATTAGCCCTGATTAGAAGATGAAGAAATAATCTTTCCAGAATTGGTATCTAAAAAGGTACCCCTTTCGTAAGAAAGCACCCCATTTACAAAAACCATTATTATCCCGCTAGAATGTACGTCCGGTTTTTCGTAAGAATTCTCCTCCTTTACATTTAATTGATCCAATACTACCAAATCGGCAAAATTTCCTGGCAAAATCGCTCCTCGTTTTTTAAGGTTATATTTGGAGGCAGGAAGCTGTGTAACTTTTTGAATCGATTCTTCAAAGGAAATTTTTCCACCTTCCCTTGCAAGGCGCAAAAAACGAGGAAAAGAAGCAAAAGAGCGTGGATGGATCTTAGGACGCCCAAGCATGGAAATATGATCATATCCAACACCATTCGAACTAATAAGAGAGAGTGGGTGGAACAAGAGCTCTTCTCGTAACGCCTCTTCTCCATCCTCCATAAAACCCATAACTTGATTTTCGGAAATTTGAAGAATTTTTAATAATGCCTCGACAACCCTCATGCTCTGATTCTCGGCAATCTCCTGAATCGTTTTTCCATGAATGATCCACTGATTCTTTGCAAACGCCACCATGATTTTCCCAATTCGCATTTGCTCGTGTTCTAATTCATTTATGATGCGGGATCGTGTCTCATTGTCACGCAAATAGTGAAGTAGCTGAGCGAAACCACGTTGAGTGGCCCAATGCGGCAACAAAGAGAATAGGGGCTTAACACCGATATGATACGGTGATAAATCAAAATGTATTGAAATTGATTTTGAAGCATCCTCAATAGTTTCAAGAATGGTACGAAAATCATCGTTTCTGGGAGTTGCAAGATGAGCCAATTCAAGATTAAGGTCATGATCTAAAGCTATAGCAAGAACCTCTTGAACCCCCTCCACAGCACGCCCACCTGCCCTAGGATAACAGCTAAATACACCTCGTTTTTTAGACAATACCTTCGTTGTCTCAAAAAGCTCCTCAGCGCTTACCGTAGATGCTCTTGTATAGGCAAGCCCCACAGACACTCCCAGGGCACCCTCCATCAACCCCTGCTCTATCAAATAGATAAATCTCTTATAATCTTCCCCGCCCAGAGGAAGGAGAGAATCTCCAAGAAGCCCCCTCCTAACAGTTGAATATCCCAAGAGCGTGCCAAAGTTGATCCCTGTTTTCTGTTTTTGGAGCCACGTAAAAAGCTCCTTCAAATTCGTCCAATTAATATTAATAAGAGTCGGATCCGCCCACTTCCTAAGCGACAAGATTCCGTCTCCTAAAAGTGGTGCAAGAGATGTACCAGAATTTCCTCCAACAATAGAAGTCACACCTTGCGCAAGTAGACTCTTTTGTCCCGGATCTGTAAACAAAGTGAAATAATGATCCGAATCAACATTAACATCAACAAACCCAGGGACTATTGTAAAACCGGCCATATCAAAAATCCTGTCTGCTTTTGCGTTTGAAAACAAACCTACGTCCAAAATTCTTTCATCCTGAATTAAAACATCTCGTTGCGCACCAGGTGCCCCAGTCCCATCAACCAGAAAACAATTACGTAATAACGTAAGCATATAAGTTCTTGTCTTTATTATAAACTATACAAGCACGACAGAGAATTCACATATACACAAACAAAACGCCACCCGTAGGGGCGGCTTTGTTTTGGGGATTGAAAAATAGTTCAAACCTCTATCTATATTTATCCAGAAAAAAAAGAATAAGTCCCAACGTTGTTGTCATCCAAGAAATAATCCAAAATTTCATTGTAATATTTGTTTCCGGAAAACCAAGCGCCTCAAAGTGGTGGTGAATTGGAGCGGAAAGAAATACCTTTTGCCTCCGAATCTTTTTGCTTAAAACCTGAATAATCACAGAGAGCGATTCGATTACAAGGACAGAAGCAAAAAACGGAAGAAGCAGTGCTGTATTCGTAAGCATGCTTATCACTCCAAGGACAATACCCAAGGACATGGATCCGGTATCTCCCATAATGAATCGTGCCGGATATACATTGTTCCAAAGAAAAGCAATAAGCGCCCCCAACAATACCCCAATAAAGACAGCGAGGTCATATTTGTGGTTTAAAAAGGAAACAATCCCCAAGGCTATAAAAGGAAACACCAAAACACCGGCAGCAAGCCCATCGAGGCCATCAGCCTCGTTCGTTGAGAAAGCGGAGGCGGTAAGAATAAAAATAAAGAGTGGGATATACCAAATCCCTATGGAAAGATCCCCCCAGAGTGGAATATGGATGACATTCCAATCCAATCTAAAATAAAACCAAAACGCCCCGACCGCTGCCACGACGATATAAAGCAATAATTTCCCCTTCATACTCAAACCACCCCCTTTGGGCCCCATTCGCAAAATCCCCATCACATCATCCGCAAGTCCAATTATTGCAGCGATAAACAACGCAGCAAGCGGCAAATATGTTTCCGCGCGGTTAATAAAATTAAACCGATGAAATATGCCGCCCCAAAGCATATCTGCCATCCATGCAACCACCGCAATACTAAGCACGGTTCCCCAAATAACAATACCACCCATTGTCGGCACTCCCGCTTTTTTCTTATGAAGCTCTGCGTAAATAGGTGCCTCTTTTTCTGAACGTATTTGCTTACCTAGTTTGTATTTATAGAGAAAATAAAGAAGTGGCTTAGTAAGCACTATTGCCACGATAAAAGAAAGTGTTCCTAATGAAAGAAAACGAATTGCCTCAGCAAAAATCATAGTTGTTTAAATATATATGCTTGTTTTACCCATTTTAACAAACGCAATGTTTCTTCAAAACGGTCGGAAGAACCCAATAATATCACCACTATGTCGTGCCCTTTGTACTCAAAAAGCGCAACAATATTTTGCCCGGATTCATCAATTGTACCTGTCTTGCCCCCTAAAAAACCAATATCCGAATGAGATGCTAAATAGTTGATGTTGGTAAGATGATGTTTCTTAATGGAAGAACTAATAGTTATTCTGTCTGGTTGGGTCATTTTCAGCATGTCAGGATGAAGACGATATATATACTGTATTATACTCTTTAAATCTCGTGCTGTGGAAACATTTCTGGGAGACAGCCCCGTAACCTCCACAATAGAGGTTTCCTGAAGTCCTAACTTTGTGACAATTTCATTCACTTGGACAAGAAGTGAGGACCCAAGGTCAATCTCAATCGCCTTGGCAGCGCGATTAGAAGAAACAAGTAGCATAAGTTGAGTGATCTCTCTGAGTGTAAACTGCTCACCCACCTCGAGATTCCCCGCTACCCCCTCACTTAAAAGAGCTTCCTCTGCAACCGCAACAACACGATCCTGAGACGCAATCTCAGCTGCGGCAACTGCGGTAAAAAATTTTGTAATGGAAGCGATCGGCCAGACTTTGTAGGGGTTTTTGGCAAACAAGTCGACTCCTGCAGTCAAATCTGAAACAAGCGCCGCCTCCGCCCCAATCTCAATTTGGGGAATACTAAAGTTACTAATGAGCGCGGTCATTGGCTCCGGGCGGGCAACAAAGTGCGGCTGTTCTAAATTTCTTAATGAAACAAGACGTTGGGAGGTAGAAGAATAACCAAACGAATGTTGCGAAGATTCAACAACCTGGACACGCGCAGGAACGATGACTGGATACAATCTCCACCCAACAAAGAGAGCTCCGAGTGCAAAAACAAAGAGAATGGGGAAAAATCCACGAAAAACAGGATCTAAAATGAGGTCTTCTTTAATAAAAGAAGAATTATGTTCTTTAATTTGTACCTCCTCTTCCATACAAAAAAATTAACTTCCTCCCTTGACTTGAAGCAACCTCTCCCGAAATTCCATATAAGAGGGTAGCTCTTCTTTCTTTGAAACACCAAGATATCGGAGAGCATCGAAGGTAATATCATAAACCGTCTTGTTTTCATCCTGACTCCCCTTTTCAACTAAACCACGAACTGTAAGATTCTTAAGTGAAAAGTGGGAATTTACTCCCCTCATTTCATCAATTTCTATCTTTTGAATAGGGCCAAGATACGCAACTATCGATAACGTCTCAAGGGCAGCGGGGGTTAGCGGTTCCTCAAGTGTTTTTGCAACAAACCCTTCTAGAATTACCCCCGCATCTGGGTGCGTCGCAAAACCAGCACCCTCCGCTCCCTCAAGGAGCACAATCCCACGCTCTTTATATTCGTCTCTTAACTCCTGTAATGCAACTTGAACATCCCCAATATCCACTCCGAGCACTTCTCCTATTTTTTTTAGGGAAAGGGCTTCTCCGTGAATAAAAAGAAGAGCTTCAATATTTCGTTTTATCTCTGATTGAGTCATGTGTATGAAGAAAAAAACCTATTTTTGCTCTGGCTCGCCAAAATGATCGAAGAAAAATCGAAAGAAGGTTGGGGAACAAGTCTATTGTATAGTATTATGTTTTGACTGTCACATACTTGAAGGATAGTCCCCCAAACCATGCCTGGAAACAGTAATTTCGCCAAATTGTTCCGATTGGTGAGGAGAAATCACGCCCGTCTTCATAAGCTCCAAAAGTGCCAAAAAAAGGACAATAACCTCGATTCGATCCTTTTCGCTCAATAGTTCTCCGAAACGAAAATGAGATCCTCTGGATAATTTTTTTAAGATATCTTCAACTTTTTCCTCAATTGTCACCACTCTCCGCTCCATCGTTTCTACAGGAATTTGTGTCTGAGAAATTAAGAAATGAGACAACGCCTTTTTCACGTGTTCTGAAGTTAGGTTTGGGGCAGGCAAAAAAGATGGAGCATATCCCTCAAGAAAACCCCTCCCCCACATTGGATTTTTCAGATATAACTCGGCAACGAATTTGCTAATTCGTTTTATTTCTCTATAAATCTTTAACTGTAATTCTAAATTGCCTTCCTCATCCAATTCCTCTATCTCTAATTTAGGGAGAATCTCCTTTGACTTGATAAAAATGAGGCGCGCGGCAGTAACAAGAAAGGCCCCTATCTCCTCATAATCCTTCTCTTGCAAACTACGAACATATTCTAAAAAATCATTCGTGATAGAAGAAAGGCTCACCTCAGTAATTTCGAGCTTTTTTCCCTCAATCATCTGTAAAAGCAAATCAAATGGACCACTATATTGTTCACTCTGTATTTGAAACATAATAATACATAGTTTAACATTTTTCCTTATTCTCTCGTACTGTACGCATGCTCCAAAAATGAGAAAGAAAAATAAACAACAAAGAATAGTAAAAAAGTGTAAATAAAAGTGAAGCACTACCCAAATTTACTTGAACTAAAAACGGAATAGTAGAAAAAAGGTGAATAACCCCCAATTCATATCCCACTAAAAACGAAACAAGAAATCCTACAACCTGTGCTACAAATACACTAAAAAAACCAAGAACGCCAACAATAAAAACAACGAACATGGTAACAGGAATAATTGGGAGAATAAGAACGTTTGTAATAAACGAAAGAAGAGAAAAAGAGTGAAATGTCCCCAAAAGAATTGGAAATACCATAATTTGACTCGCAATTGTCGCAAATATGTGCGATCGTAAGTTTAAAAACGAATCCTCCCAAAAATTTGAAAAACGTTTTTCAAAAACTGGAACAAGTGTTACAAGCCCCAACGTGGAAAGAAAAGAAAGTTGAAAACCAATATCTAAAGCGGCTACGTTTGGATCAACTAAGATCATCCCGAACGCTGCACAAAGGATTGCCCTCTTTATGCTAAATAGTCTACCCACAAATTGAGCCAAAAGAACCAACTCCCCCATTACAGCTGCCCGCACAAGTGAAGCCTCTGCCCCCGTCATTATCACAAAGCAAACAATCAGTGCACCTGCAACTAGAAGCGCGATGTGTCGATGAAATCGTAATAAAAGCAAAGCACCGAAAAGATAATAGCCAATTAAAGAAATGTTAAATCCCGAAAGCGCCACAAGATGTGTTGTTCCCGTCTTGCGCATCTCTTCTCCGATTTGGTAAGGAATCCCCTCCTTTCCCACAAGAAGAGAAATTCCAAATGAAGCGTATGGCTCTGGCACTGCGCTTCGAACGCTGTTTGTAAAGGCGTATTTAATATAGTAAAGCGTTGTCTGTAATGGCCCGGTCGTCCCCACGAACGGTCCGTTAAACCCTGGCCGAACCTCTTTAAAAAAGTATCCGTATACAAAGGCTAATACTACAAACTGAATGCCAACCAAGGCAAAGATAACTTGTTTCGGAATTGGGTGCCCTCGTGCAAACAACAGAAAAAAACAATCAAATATAAAAATAAACGACGCTATTATCACAATGTGCACCCCACCCAAAAAGGGAGCCACCAAGCTCCCCCCAATAAACCCGATCAGCATCCAATCAATTACCTCTTGTATTGATGCCAAGTTCTTCATTATCGTTTCACGTTTCTGGCAAACACCCCTAGTTAGATTTCTTAGACTTTATTGACTTTCTGCCAGAGCAGGTCTCCCTATCAGAACAATAAACACATATTCTTCTTAATACTCCTCTAACTTATTTATCTCATCATGTTCTCTAATCCTGCTCAACGCTTTCGCCTCAATCTGACGAATGCGCTCTCTTGTAACTCCAAACTCCTTCCCCACCTCCTCCAATGTGTGGGTAATACCATCATCAAGACCAAATCGCATACTCAAAATTTTTTGCTCTCTTGGTGTAAGGTCCCGAAGAATCGCCGCAAGCTTATCTCTTAAAAGACGCTGAGACGCAGATTGCATGGGGGTAATAGTCTTTTCATCCTTAATAAATTCGCCCAGTGTAGAATCCTTATCATCCTCACCAACTGGAGATTCAAGAGATACTGTCTCTTGAGAAATTTTCATAATATGGTGCGCCTTATCAATGTCAATTCCCATTTCAGAGGCAATTTCTTCTGGGAGCGGCTCCCTACCAAGATCCTGCTGAAGACGACGCTTTACTTGTAAAAACTTAGAAATTGTTTCCACCATGTGCACAGGAATACGAATGGTGCGAGCCTGATCAGCAAGTGCCCTAGTAATTGCCTGTCGGATCCACCATGTAGCATATGTTGAAAACTTAAAACCTCTTCTATAGTCAAATTTATCTACCGCACGGGAAAGACCAATATTCCCCTCTTGAATAAGGTCAAGAAGGGTAAGGTGCGGACTCCTCCCTACATATTTCTTCGCAAAGGAAACCACAAGCTTTAAGTTTGCCTGAATAAGCTTCTGGCGCGCCTCCTCGTCTCCAGCTTCAATTCGTTTCGCGTAAGCTTTTTCTTCATCAGCGGTTAAAAGAGGTATCTTTCCTATCTCGCGAAGGTATGCCTGTACTGCATCCGAGAGCTCCATGCCAGGAGGCACCTCCGTTGCCCGACTTAGCTCTTCTTTTGAAATTTCATCGGGTTGCTGAAGCTCGAGAAACTCTCGCGCCTCTATGACTTCAATGTTTGCTTTTTCAAAAGAATCATATAGTTCCTCTAAAAGAGCGAGGTCGGTTTCAACACGTGGAAAAGAATGGAGAATTTCTGACTCAGTGACAAAACCCCGCTCACGCCCCTTACGCATAAGCTCCTCTACCAACTGCTGTTTCTTCTCGGGAGTTAGTTTTTCATACACCTCCACTACCACAACATCTTTCTTTTTAACTTGTTTTATAGGACGTTGTGCTTTTTGCTTTACTGATTTAACCACCCGTATTTTAGAAGTAACTTTTTTAGTCTTTTTTTGGGCGGTTTTTTTAACCCCTTTTTTAAGTTTTGGCATATTAAAATAGGTTTTTATTTAAAGTATTTAAAAGGTTTAAATAAAGCAAAATAAGAAAAATCCTTTTGCTATAAGGATTTAGAACAAGGCGGTTACAATATACCATTATTGTCCATCAAGTTCAACCCTCCGCAAATCATTAAGAAGAGAGCTTATTTCAGCCACTTTCTTATTCATCTCTATTTCGTTTCCTGCCTGCTCAAGGGAGCGAATTTCACTATTTTTATCTTGAATACACCCACGGAGATATTCCAGTTTATATTCACGAATCGTCCTTTTGAGCTCATCCTCCCACATCGTTTCCCCCAAAGATGCCTCAAGATAACTTTTCATAAGGATAAGTTTCGGATCTACATCCTTATGCGCAAAATCACCCCCCTTCAAAGAAATAAAAGTGTTGTAATGAATACCATTTCCATATCCATCAAGCAACACAAGATGCTTCGATAATTCGGGCTTGTACATCACTAAAGTAATTATTTCATCAAAAAGAAGATCGAGGCGACTGGAACGAGAGAAGTGTTTTTCGTGAGAATCTCCAACGTAAACTCCCTCCAGGTCTTTTGCGCTACTCCTAATTAACTCTTCCAAGTCCTTTCGTACATCATCGATATTTATTCGAGCGGCATCAGCAAGCACACTCATCCAATGTCCTCGTTCTGTGGCGGAGGCAAGAGTAGAAACCTTCTGAAGAAACTGCCTCACCGCACCAAGCTTCTTCTGTAACCCATCACCCGATTGTTGCCTCAATACATCAACGGGTAACAATGACTGAAAAAAATAATCTATAGCAGGGAGACTCTCGTCCTTAAGAAGATCAAAACGAGCTGTTTTTCCCAAAAAATATTCACCAGGATCTTTACCGTTTTTAATGGTAAATACGCGCGGCTCAAGACCAGAAAGTTGCGCCAATGCAATGGCACGTTCCGTTGCATTTTGTCCAGCGACATCAGCATCAAATATAAAAATGAGCCGCTTAGTGAGATATTTTAACAAACTTAGGTGCTCCAAAGTCAACGCCGTCCCTGATGTTGCCACCACATTCTTAATTCCGGCCTGATAGGCAACCAAAAAATCCATCTGCCCTTCAACAAATACACACGCATCAAGCTCTCGAATCGCGTGTTTGGTTACTGAAAATCCATACAACAATTTACTTTTATTAAAAATAGTTGTTTCCGGAGTATTCACGTATTTCCCCTCCCGCTCTCCGCGATCTTTAAGTTTCATCAAATCCTCCTCAAAAATACGCCCAGTGAAACCAACAAATTTTCCTAAACGATCTTGTATTGGAAACATGATCCGTCCTCGAAAACGATCATATACATCATTGCCCTTCCTCAGAAAAAGTCCCGCGGCCTCCCCCTTCTCTAAAGGGATTCTCCGCGAAAGAAAAAACTTTTTCAACAATTCAAATTGTGATGGAACATACCCCAAACGAAACTCACGAATCGTCTCATCCGTAAGCCCCCTCTTTCTTAGGTACTCCAATGCAGGAATGCCTGCAGGACTAAAGAGAACCTCGGAATAATAACGAGCGGCAAGCTCACAAATACCATATAAATCCTTATCAACTCGGGCGTAAGAAGATCCACGAAACTCCTCAAGCGACACGCCAGCTTTTTCGGCAAGAATACGCAACGCCTCAGAAAATTCAATGTTTTCAAACTGCATTACAAAACCAAACACATCTCCTCCTGCACCACACCCAAAACAATGCCAAATCTGTTTCTCTGGTGAAACAAAAAACGAAGGTGTTTTCTCCCTATGAAAAGGACACGCTCCTTTATAGTTGATACCGGCTTTTTGGAGTTTTATATACCCCTGCAAAAAACTTACAATATCAAGCCGTTCTTTAATTTGTTCCGCCGGAGAATTCATTGTTTTCATCATACACCGTCACCATAATTCGACAACCATCTCCGCTTAATAAAAAATCCCCGTTTTGGGGACATGTATTTTATCAGCAACAAGAAACCGCGCGTCCTTCTTCATTCGGTTTTTCCTCGCACTTTGGGCAATATTCAACCTGCTCTTCGCGAACGCTTCCATGTCCAGGAACAGGATGTGTTACTGTGACAGTCTGCTTTGGAGAACCACACTTTCCACAACGCCTTACCCAACACTTCCTGTCAAGATCGTCCATTTACTCTCTCACCTCCCTTCGTGAAGGGTTTTGTCAGATCACAAACTATCGTGGATAGTGATAAGGATCACCTTCTGGGCCATGATGATTATAATCATTGTGATACCGATGCTCGTACTGTGCAGGCGGAGGAGGAACAAGACGATGTCCTGGGCCATCAGCACCTACATATCGAGTAATCAGAATAAAATTCAAGGCAGTTGCCAAAGTAAGCAAGCAAAGAATAATGCTAACCGAATCCAAGGTAAATTTTCCAATCTTCATTACTTATTCTCCCTTCAAGCAATGTGGGGCTCAAAGAACCATAAAAATAATATCATTTTTTTTCTAACATGTCCAGTCTTGCACAAAAATAACAAAAGAACCCCGCTATCGCGCGGGGCCTTTTCTATATCTAGCAAACAACCAAATTCTAATATTCAGGCATTCCTGGCATTCCACCGCCCATTCCAGCAACTTTCTCCTTCTTCTCAGGAACATCGGCAACCACGGCCTCAGTAATCATCAAAAGTGAAGATACAGAAACCGCATGCTCTAACGCCGAACGAGTCACCTTTGTTGGATCAATAATACCGTCTTTAATAAGATCAGTATACTCTCCTGTAGCGGCATTAAATCCATAAGAAGAAAGGTCCTTCTTGTTCAGTACGTCATTTAAGACCACTGCCCCATCAAACCCAGCATTTTCAGCAATCTGTTTTAGTGGTGCCTTCAAGGCCTCAAGAACAACCCCTACACCAACCGCCTGAGCAAACTCCTCGTCGCCTGTAAGCTTCTTCTTAAGCGCTTCAACGGATGCAACTGCCCGAACAAGCGCAACGCCTCCCCCAGGCACAATTCCTTCGGCAACGGCAGCCTTTGTGGCATTTACGGCATCCTCTATGCGATGCTGTTTCTCCTTCTGGGCAACCTCAGTAGGAGCGCCAACCTTAATTACCGCAACACCGCCAGCAAGCTTTGCAAGTCTCTCCTCAAGCTTTTCACGATCAAACTCAGAATCAGTCTTTTCAATTTGTGAACGAAGCTGTTTTACACGAGCCTCAACCTTATCCTTGGCACCCCCACCACCGACAATGGTTGTTTTGTCCTTATCGGCAATTACCTTCCTTGCCTTACCAAGAAGCGTGATATCTGTTGCATCAAGCTTGCGACCTGTTTCCTCAGAAATGTATTCAGCGCCAGTTACAATAGCAATGTCTTGAAGCATTTCTTTCTTCCTGTCTCCAAATCCAGGAGCCTTTACCGCAAGTACATTAAATACGCCACGCAACTTGTTTACCACAAGCGTTGCAAGAGCCTCACCCTCAATATCATCCGCAATAATAACAAGATTCTTTTTCCCAGCCTGCATGAGTTTCTCAAGCAACGGGAGCATATCATTGATGGAAGAAATCTTCTGGTCAGTTACCAAAATATATGGGTTCTCTAAGATCGATTCCATTCGATCAGGGTTTGTTACCATATACGCAGACACATACCCACGATCGAATTGCATACCTTCAACAATCTCATTTGAAATCCCCATTGTTTGAGATTCTTCAACAGTTACTACACCATCCTTGCCAACCTTATCAATAACGTTTGCAATCAAATTCCCCACCTCTGCATCACGAGCTGAAATGGTTGCAACCTGTGCAATTTCCGCCTTTTGAGAAACTGGCTTTGAAAGCTTCTTAAGGACGCCGACTACCACCTCGTGCGCTTTCTCCATGCCAGCCTTCATTTTAATAGGGTCAACACCCGCAGTAACATTTTTGAGCCCCTCCCTTACCATTGCCTGCGCAAGAAGCGTGGCGGTAGTTGTTCCATCCCCCGCAACATCGTTTGTTTTTGAAGCAACCTGTTTGATGAGCTCCGCACCTGCATTTTCTACCTTATCCTCAAGTTCAATTTCCTTTGCAATCGTCACCCCATCAAGAGTAATGGTTGGCGCACCATAACTTTTTTCAAGCACTACTGCGCGACCACGTGGCCCAAGAGTTACCTTTACTGCATCCGCTAACGTATCAATTCCCTTCTTAAGAGATTCACGCGCTTTTTGATTAAATAAAATATGTTTTGCCATAATATTTTAAATTTGAAACTCGAAATTATAATAATATCTCATCTTTTTTATATTGTGAATTTGTTTCGAATTTCGTATTTCGTGCTTCGGATTTATTCACCAAGCATTG
>CAYLXU010000004.1:0-26962 GCA_964388055.1 uncultured Candidatus Saccharibacteria bacterium
TACATCTGCTTTAGCAAGTGCAGGAGCGTCATTTACTCCATCACCTGCCATAGCAACCACACGACCTTGGGACTGAAGCTCCTGTATCTTTTCAAGCTTATCTTGAGGCAAAACATGGGCCACAACATCATCAATACCAACAAGTGACGCAATGTATTTTGCCGCCTTCTCATCATCTCCCGTGATCATGACCACCTTGATGCCGAGATTGTGAAGATTTTTTACGGCTTCGACTGATTCCGCTTTTATTTCATCAGCCACCATCACAAAACCAAGCACCTTTTCTTTTGTTGCAAGTATGACAGGGGTTTTACCTTGAGAGGTAAATGCATCGAGCTTTGCTGTATCAAAGGAAACCTTAAGGTCACTTACGAGCTTCGCATTACCAACAAAGTATTCTGTGCCGCCGATTGTTCCCTTGAGTCCTTTACCTTGAATACCTTCGAAATTCAAAATATCTTCTATTTTTAAATTCTTTTCTTGTGCATAACTCACGATTGCGTGTGCAATAGGATGCTCTGATTTTTTCTCAAGTGAAGCCAGAATCGAAACAAGTTCATCGTCTTTTAAATCAGAAAGATTTTGTATATCAACTAACGTTGGTTTACCTTTGGTAATAGTTCCTGTCTTATCAACCACCACAGTATCTACCTTGTGCAGTTTTTCAAGAGTTGCGGCATCTTTTATAAGAATTCCTTCTTTAGCACCCTTACCAACCCCTACGATTATTGCCGTAGGTGTCGCGAGCCCAAGTGCGCATGGACAAGCGATGACGAGAATGCCAACAAACGATACCAGACCAAATGAGAGTGCTTGCGGGAGTCCTAAGTACTGTGATCCGATAATAAGCCAGGCACCGAGAGATAGAAAAGCAATCACTAAGACGATCGGCACAAAGACTGACGAAATCTTGTCAGCGAGCGCCTGTATCGGAGCCTTGCTACCCTGAGCGTCCTCGACCATCTTTATGATCTGGGCGAGAAGTGTTTCGGACCCAACTTTTGTGGCTTTGAACGTAAATGCTCCGCTGGTGTTGATCGTTCCAGATACGACACTGTCTCCAATCTTTTTCTGTGCTGGCATCGGCTCCCCAGTAACCATCGATTCATCAACAAAAGAACTTCCTTCAGTAATCACTCCATCAACAGGAATCTTTGCTCCTGGTTTAACGATAATGAAATCGCCATGCTTTACATCGTTTACTGAAATTTCTACCTCTTTTCCATCACGAATAACCAGAGCTGTTTTAGCTTGAAGATTGAGAAGTTTCTCAATGGCATCACCTGTCTTTATCTTTGACCTTGCCTCAAGATACTTACCAAGTGCGATGAAAGTAATGACTACGATTGTCACATCGTAGTATTGATACTCGACATTTATGAATGGACGCAGTACATCTTCAAGGGCGCTGACTGCAAAACTGTATAGAAAAGCGGCGACGGTACCAATACCGATAAGCGTATCCATATTGGCCTTGCCGTATCGTAAGAATCTATAAAAACCAAGCAGGTACGGTTTACCAACGACAAAGAGAATGTATGTAGCAAAAATAGGAAGAAGGTGGTGGAAGAACTCTTTGAGCGTGTAGCTCATCGCAGGAACTACGCTGTATTCTGCAAGAATGTCCCAACCCATAACGAGTGCAGCAAAAATTGCGAGAGGAATGGCTGAGAGAACTTTACTTCTCATGTCGGCAACTTCAGCAAGCTTTTCTTTCTTTGACTGATTAAGTCCCAAGTGAGCCGCATGTTCGTCTGGAGACATGCCCATCTCATCGGCGGAAGCTGGGATATCCAGCGAATACCCGAGTGGCTCGATATGATTAGACAAATCGTGCGGGTTCGTTTTTGAAGGATCAAAAGAGACTTTTGCTTTTTCAGTACCATAGTTCACCTCCGCAGAATGCACGCCATCGACCTTCTTAAATGTCTTTTCGATAACAGAAGAGCATGAGGCGCAGTGCATTCCTTTTACATTGTATGTTTGCGTATGCATAAATTATTTTCTTTTTAGCTTATAAACTTTCAAAATTTCTTGTTTGGCTTTTTCAGTCTGCCCGGCTTTCACTTGATTCAAAATGCACCCGCCAAGGTGATTTTCGAGCAGTAGGTCTTCGACATTAGAAAGCCCTTGTTTGACCGCAGATGTCTGCGTAATTACGTCTATGCAATACGTATCATTCTCAATCATCTTTTGCAGACCCCGAACTTGACCCTCGAGAAGCTTGAGGCGACGAATGATTTTGCCTTTATTTTTATCTTCCATATATTTCATACTAAAGATTATATACCCCCCAGGGGGTATAGTGCAAGTCAAACAAAAAGACCACCCAAGGTAGGTGGCCTTTTTGTTCTAGATACTGCTTTCAGCAGGTATGCGGTTTCAGAATGGATCTCTGATGATTATCGACGCGTCTCGTGCGGGATAACCTCGCACGACTTGGCTGCGGGACTAGGAATCGAACCTAGATATACGGCTTCAAAGGCCGCTGTCCTACCGTTAGACGATCCCGCAATAGATCTAGTATATTATTATTTCTTAATAGTCTGCATAATTCTGGCCATATCCTCATCATCGGCCAGGTCCTTCAGAGCCTCTTGAACTGCTGGGTGTGTAAAATCACGTTTCGCAAGTATACGTGCAATACTAATAATCGCATCTATAAGCCCAACCGTGATTCCTTCTTCCTCACGACAATCCGTTGTATTTTTTTCATTATTTATCATATTCTACTTTTTTCTTTAAATACGACAAATCTATACCCGAGGAAATTCCATGTCATTGAGGCAAGTGTGGCAACAAGCTTTGCGCCATTTATTACCACCCTGGGATCAACGGTAGTGATTTTTACATATCTTACAAGCAAATACAACACCGTGTCATTAATGATAAGCGCTGCGATGCTTACAACGAGAAATTCAAAAAATTGGGCCGTAGTCCCCCTTCCTCTTTCTTCAAACGTCCAATACTTATTCCAAAAATAACTATTCGTTACCGCAACGCTAAAAGAAATGGTGTTAAACACAATGGCAAGATCGGTCCGCCCCGTCGTTGCCAAAAGCAGGTTTAAAATACCAAAATCAATCGCGGTGTTCATAACCCCAATGACCCCAAATCGCATAATACGCCGTAATGGAGTAATCATATTATTCTGAAAGCCAGGTAATTAATTCTTCTTCGAGATCCGGCTCCTCCTTATCGAACATATCTGTGCCATGCCCAGCATTTTCATATACAATAATCCTCTTTTCCACCACCTCGGGAACTAGAGCATAAAGATATTCATTCATCTCTGCATTATTGCCCCCACTTCTATCGTCATCCCGTGAGGTCACAAATAGTACACGCTGACCATGCTTTAGTTGTTTTACTAAAGGAACCATTTTTACACCTCGATAATCAAGCCCCGGGGAGAGTAATGCCATATTTTTTCCACCATGAAGCACGGCACACTGAAGCCCAAGATTTGCTCCAATCGAGGCGCCCACTAAGGATAAGTCCATCAATACAATACCTTTTTCCTCAAGAAACGCGACGCCTGCTTCAAGATCAAAAATACTTTTTTGGTGCTCTTCATCAGAAAACTTAAGATACCCATCGGGACCACCACTCGACTCACCATGTCCGCGCAAATCTATCGCAAGCACATGACATCCCATCTTCTGTAGTCGTCCCGCAAAAAACTTCCACGAAGTACGCGTCGCTGGCATCATGTGAACCAAAAGCACCCCCTTCGTACTTGGCATATCTGGAGAATAATAGTCCCCAACAATTTCCACATTATCAGATGTACGCAACCACACCTTTTCCATACTTAAAGTTGGTCTGAAACTTTTTGTTTTTCCAAATATTCTCGTTCCACCTCGGCGGCGTCACGACCATATTTCATGCGAGACAACTCACGAATTTGTTGCGCAAGCTCCAAGTTCCCTGGGGTGGGAAACCCAAATTGAATATTAAACGGACGAACCGACTCCCCACGAATAAGTGGCTTAAAATACGCATTGAAGTTGTCGAGGTTAACCAAATCTTCTGGGGTAAATACGGGCTGAAATGTGAGTTTTAAAGGTTCGTATGCCGCATCTTCCGCACCAATACGAAGTGCTACGGTATTTCCCACGTTCCCAAAAATAGCCCCACGAATTTTTTCATCCGTAATCTGTTTGATGTACTGATGCACTAGTGTAAGCACAAGCTTATATTTTCTAGACTCCGCAAGGATGGTAGCAATAGAGTCAGTTGTAAAGTTTTGAAACTCATCAATATAAAGATAAAATGGCGCTGCCTTCTTGAGCTCCGCATCGTCGAGCTCTGCGCGCCCAAAAGACGCAATCATCAACCTCGATACCATAATCATACCAAGCAAACTCATGTTTAGCTCCCCAATAATACCTTTAGGAAGTTTCACTAAGAGAATTTTCTTTGTATCCATTATATCTCTAAAATTGATGGAGCTTTTTCCTTGGGTTACAATCGGACGCACATATTCACTAAGCAAAAAGGGTGCAAACTTAGATGTAATATATCCGGACATATTAGGAAGCGACCAATCGCCCGACATCTGCTCTGCCTCAAATTTCCAGAAACGCACCACGTCACCATTCTTTTCTCGGCTTAGCTTATCGTTTCGATAATCTTCGTCCGCAAATACACGCGCAATATCCGCTATGGTTGGAACCTCGTGTTCGTAGTCGTCGAGAAGCAACATAATTGAATAGCGAAAAAACTTTTCAAACAGAGGACCAAATGCATCAGGAGTATCCTTATATACTGTTTTTAAAATCTTGAAGAATTCGTCTATAGCGCTTGATTTTTGAACAGGTTTTGTCGGATCAATTTCCAAAAAGTTTAAACCCAACGGCCTTTCCGTGTCACTCGGATCAAAGAGAACAACATCATCAGCCCTCTCCTTTGGAATGTGGCCTAGTACATAATCAATAAGTTCGCCATGTGGGTCAACAACCCCCACCCCTTCACCAGCGAGGATATCCTGTCGAATCATGTGTTTAATCAGAGTTGATTTACCCGTACCTGTCTGACCAATAATGTACATGTGCCTTGCCCTGTCCTCCCTTGTCATGCGGATCACCTTTTCCTGTCCCCGATAGGTATTGGTGCCCAATATAATGCCCTCTTCAGGTAAACCCGGGGGTGGCTCAGATGGTTTTGCTTTCAAAAACCTTACCTGAGGAGTAGCAGTAGTTGGAAGGGGGAAGTGGTAAAAGCTTGCTATTTCTTCTGTTGAGAGATACAGCGCATATCGTTCGTTAAAAACACGAAATGAATAGTCACGCACAAAAACATCTTGCTGTCTTCCCTTCTGAGACACAGCTCGAAAGGAGTTAAAATCTGGCGCCTCAAACTGTACAAAAGCGCTCCCCATGTCTCTCAACATTTCCTCTGCCTGAAACTCCGTCGGTGCAGATGTTACGAGCCTTATATTTACATCAAAAGCTGGTTTCGAAATTTTGTTTGCAATCGCTTTTACAAGTTCTTGATGAACAGGGAGCATTTGTCTTTGATCCTCAGTTTTTGGCTTTGAAAGGTCTTCCGCCGGATTAAGCGCGCGATTTAGCTCTTCGAGAACCTCACTTCCAAGCCCCTTTCCCGCCTTACTTAGCGCCTCACCCCACGAAGCTCCTTTTTGAAGTTCTTTGAGAACCTTTGACGCCGTTTTTCGATGATCACTCTTACGAGACGGTCGAACTAACACTTGGAGCGCCGCACCCTCTCCCTCACGTTCAAGTTTGGACATTGCGGTAAGTATCTCTCCAAGCGGATCTGCCGGAAGTCCCTGATATGTGCGAAAAGGAAGTATGTGGTGTTTCTTGAGAGTCATATATGCCCCCGCACTTACGCCCTGTGGATTAAAAATGTTGTAATCGGTAGCTCTCGTTATTTCTGCGGTGGGATAAAAAGAGTGGATTTGTTTCTCAATAAGTTCGGCATACGCATTTGGGCTTGCTACATAAAAATGAATCTCCTCTCCCACATGATGGACGCCTATCTCAAAAACAATATATGGTTCTCCATAAAGCATTTTCTTCCACCACGCACCTTTCGCACGGATGTTACTCATAGAAGACAGCATCTGCTCGGTCACTGAAATAATCTCCTTCTCTTGTTTTTGTTGCTGTTCGGCAGACTTCCCTCCCTCCTTGGCAAATTCTCGAGGCACGCGTACGGAAAATAGAGACATATTAAGACCCCGCGCTAAAGCTCCTTTTGCCCGAAAACGAGAAAGCATCGCCAAACCAACAGCCACCACGACCGTCACCAAAACAAGAAAAACAATAGCAAATATCGCCATGTAAAAAATTATTGTATGGCTTCTAATTCGCCTTTTTGGATAAGCATGCTATAAGCTTTTTCAACAAGCCAATCATGAAATGCGTCTATAAGCGCCGCATTCTGAGTCCCAACCACCTCTTTGATCGCGGCATCAAGCCCTTGCGTGGTCACCAACTGTTCAAACGGCTCAAGCTGAGACGCTATATCTGGAGATTCATATGAAGGCTTTACATCCCGCTCAAACATTTTTGGAAGCCTCATCCATTCATCAGACTTCTCTGTCCTACTGGAAACAGGTGGTGCTGGCGGAGGTGGTGGTGTCGAAGGTGTCCCTGAAGGAATCTGCGAAATCGACTCTATCTTCTCCCGAACGGTCTCCCGAACGGTCTCCTTTGGATGTGGCAATTCAGGAATCACACCCGCAGCATGCTGTTCCTCCAGCTGCTTACGCTTTTCCTCAACGGCCTTTTGAAGCTCGGCAATTTGTTGTTCTAGGCTTTGTGTCTGCCCCTCTTGCATATGTGTAATGTTATAAATTATTCTTTTCTCCGTATGATACAATGAAAGTATCTATAAGTGTATTATATCAAAAAATAGAACACACACCTATGAACAACATATTTTCACTCTTTCACCGTATTCCATACATTGTCGCCATTTTTGTTGCGGGAATCGCCTTTGGACTCATGTTTGTAGCATCTACCGAAGAGTCTGCAATAATGGATGAGCTTGCCCACATTCCGGCAGGATACGGATATGTAAAACACCTCGACTATCGTCTCAACCCAGAACATCCACCACTCCTTAAAGACATCGCCGCGTTTCCTCTCCTGTTTTTAAATCTTAATTTCCCCACCGACGACCCAAGTTGGACCACACAAACAAACGGTCAGTGGGACATGGGAGCTCGCTTTCTCTACGAATCAGGAAATGATGCAGACCGTATCCTTTTCTGGTCTCGAATCGGTCCCATGATCCTTACTATTATTCTCGGACTATTTATATACTTCTGGGGCATACAACTTGTAGGAAGATGGTGGGCATTGCTCCCCAGCACACTCTTCCTGTTCTCCCCAAACGTCCTTGCGCACGGCCATTATGTAACGACAGATATTGCCGCCACTTTTGGGTTCGTTACTGCGCTTTATTTTCTTAGCCGTTATTTTGAAACACCTACATCAAAAAATATGGTTCTCGCAGGAATCTTTTTTGGTGTTGCACAATTATTAAAATTTTCTAATTTTTTGCTCGTACCGCTCTTTATTTTTTTCTTTCTTGTTCACTTCTTCATAATACGCAAACACAATGCGTGGATGTACCTAAAAACACTTCTCCTTATTTTTGCGATAGGATATGCCTTGGTATATGTGGTTTATTTCCTACATGTATTCAATTATCCAACAGAAAAGCAAATAGCTGATATAGAAAATATTTTTGCCTCAGAGAATGCACGTTTCACAAGAAACACGCTTGTATCCATGGCACAATTCCCTATTCTAAAGCCCCTCACACAATATCTGCTTGGCCTTGTTATGGTTATTCAAAGAGCAGCGGGGGGAAATACCGCATACTTTCTTGGCACCGTAAGCAATCAGGGACATTGGTTATATTTTCCTGCCGTATTTCTCTTTAAGGAACCGATACCAGGTCTTCTCTTTTTGTTCGGCTCCTTAATCATTGGGTTATCATCATTTCGACGCTTCTTTTCAAAAGAATGGCGCACTGTACTGTCTCGATACTTCAAAGAGCACTTCACCGAATTCGTAATGGTCTTTTTTGTCCTTTTCTACTGGGGAAACAGCGTAACATCAAGGCTTAACATAGGCGTACGCCATGTGTTACCGACGCTTCCTTTTATATATCTCCTCGCCACCATTCAGATTAAACGATGGGTCGCCTGGGATGAATATACAAACATTTTCACCATTATTCCCCAACTCAAAAGAAAGGCTTGGCAATATCTCCTTATTGGAGCACTTATTCTTTGGTACGTAGCTGGATCCTTTATGAACACGCCCTACTTCCTCTCCTACTTCAACGAGTTTGGGGGCGGTGTTGAGAATGGATACAAAATAGTTACCGATTCGAATTATGACTGGGGACAGGATCTTAAACGTCTTTCTAGGTGGACAAAAGAAAACAGCATACAACATATCGCCGTAGATTATTTTGGGGGCGGATCTCCACAATATTATCTTGGAAACCGTTTTGAGCCATGGTGGGTAGAAAAGGGTAAACCATCTGGGTGGTTTGCAATTTCAACAAACACGCTTCAACAACACACCTCTCCCGTTGAACCCCCGCTCGTAGTCACAGGAGACTACAGGTGGCTCCTCAATTATCAGCCAATTACACGAATAGGAACATCAATTTTTGTCTACAAGATTGAATAGAGGGTAAATAGCACCACAAACCCAACATCTTAAACAAAAAGCCCCGACAGGGCTTTTTCTCTTAGCGATAATATATCCTCCCCGGAATTCTCAGATCAATATATGCAAAGTCAACGGAGGGAATCTTCTCCCGAACCAATAAAAAATCTCGCTCAGTCTCCTCCGTGCTTCGAGCAATATTTACAAGAACAAATCCACCCCTCTTCGTTTCAAATATCACATCCCGATACGCTCCGTTTGGGCGAAGTATTCGCTCGACAGACATGTTGTGTTCCCCAAAAAGCATAATCAAGTGTTTAAAGCGTTGAAGTTCTTCCGGCTTAACTACCACATCCAACAATTTTCTATCAACAAAATCCCCACCCCCCAGAAACGATAGTGTTTTTGGAAGTTGTCTTGTCTCCTCAACAACAATGGGAAAAGAGCTTGAGGCCACCATTTCTTCCAAATGCGTGTACATAATTCCCGCCTCATCAAACAAAAAACACTCATTCCAATCTCCACACCACACCCCAGCAGGAATACGCATGCTCACATCAACATAAAGAGCTGCGTTCCTATACTCCTTCCTTAAAACAATATTTTTTATCGTCGAATACCTTTCAAGGATAGGAGAAAAATTATCAGCGCGCACAAACAACAAATTATTGCCAGGCAGCACACGAAATATGTTTTTTTGCAACAAGGTATTAATTTCATCAGAAACAGACTGATCCGCCCCTGAAACAAAAACCTGTCGTATACGCAATGCCGGATTAAAAAAAAGACCGTACACACCCCCTGCAATCAACACACACGCAACAAAAATGAAACAAAAAAAACGCAAGCGCCTACGCCTTGCCTCACGGTTACGAATATCTGGAGGAACATAAGACTTCATATTCTCCCACTTCCTCTTCATTATACTACAATCCGTTCTATGAGAGGATTAATTCTCGTAAGAAACTCGTACTGGGTTGTCCCTATTTTCCTCGCTAATTCATCGGCATATAATCTCGATACCCCATCTACGCCGAGTATGGTCACCACATCTAACACGCGTGCAGATGCCTCAACTGCAATCATGTCCATAGACACTCTTCCCAAAACACGAGACCGTTTGCCTCGTATAAGTACCTCTCCAACCGACGAAAGCCCTCTATCAAATCCATGCCAGTATCCAACTGGAAGGATAGCAACACGTGTACGTTTGGACACGTATTCTGTGAGATCATATCCGATTGGCCTGTCAGCATCAACTTCCTTTACCTCTGACACAATTGTCTTCCACGACAATACGGGACGCAAACTAATTTTCTGGGGAGCAATTGTTTGCATTTGGCTACGAATCTCGGGTGAAGGATAGTATCCATAAAGCCCCATCCCCACTCGCACCATATCAAAATGACTTTTTGGAAACACGATTGTGCCACCCGATGCCGCAGCATGGTGCAATATTCCAGGAAACTTCCCCTTATTAAATTCTTTAGTAACATTTAAAAACGCATCGTGCTGCCTCTGTGTATAGTGAGGATAGTTAAAGTCTTTTGCAGAAGCAAAATGTGTATACACACCCTCCACCAAAACATTTTTCTTAAGGAAGAATTTGATGTCAGGGATTTGACCCTCGTAAAACCCCTGACGATGCATTCCTGTATCAAATTTTAAATGTATCTTAGGCGGATGGACACATTCAGAAACATATTTCAAATTCTCAAATTGGGAAATTGTCAGGCTTATCCGATTCGCAGCCGCAGCCTCAAAGTGTGTGGGAAGAGTATACCCCAACACTAAAATAGGATTTGTAATACCCTCTTTACGTAAATGAAGTCCCTCAATAAACGTATCTACAAGAAACCAATCAACACGATCTTTAAGCAGGTTTGCGGTGGTGAGAAGCCCGTGACCATAGGCATTTGACTTTATCACTGCGCCAAATCTTGTCCGCCTTTTAAGAAGCTGCTTAAACTCTGCAACATTATGATACAAATTCTCCTGACTGATCTCAATCCAGGTTCTTAGTGTTGGATGTGGTTTCATACAAATCTTAGTGGAAGAGAATCTATTATGTAGTGATAATTTTCTTCCCTGCCATATATTTCTGTAACACCTCGGGAACAAGCACCGACCCATCCTCCTGTTGATAATTTTCGAGAATCGCAAGAAGTGGTCTCACACTCGGAAGTGCCGTATCGTTAAGAAGATATGCAAACTTCTTTTCCCCGTTTGCATCAATATACTTAATGTTTAACCTCCTCGCCTGCCAATCGACAAAATTGCTTGCAGACCCCGTCTCTGCCCAACGTTCTGAACCAGGAAGCCACGCCTCAATATCAAATGCACGATATTTACCAGGAGCCATATCTCCCGTACAAATCTGGAGAACACGATATGGCAAACCCAACTCCTCGTGTATCTCTTTCGCAATTGCGACCATCTCTTCCTGAAGTTTGGTTGACTCCTCAAAATCTGCCTTAGAAATCACCACCTGCTCGACCTTCATAAATTCATGCACCCTATACATGCCCTTCGTATCTTTTCCATAACTCCCGATTTCGCTTCGATAGCACTGGCTAAAACCAAAAGCGCGTATCGGCAGATCCTTCTCATGCAAGACCTCATCTGAATAGTATGCCAAGAGGGATGGCTCTGCCGTACCCACCAAAAATTTCTTCTCCTTACTAGTTTCCCCATTTGCCTCTTTATCAGACGAGGCAATCTGATAAATTTCATCTATCTCGGGGTCGTATTCCACCCCCCTGAAGTACCCACTCCCAAATAGCGCAAATCCATTTACAAGCGTGGGTGGGATAAAGGGCTTGTACCCCTTTTGCACCATTTTATCAATCGCATACATCATCATTGCCATAACCAGAAGCACACCATCATTCTTAAGATAATACCCCCTAAATCCAGCAACCTTTGCCCC
Organism: uncultured Candidatus Saccharibacteria bacterium; assembly: GCA_964388055.1. Taxonomy (GTDB): domain Bacteria; phylum Patescibacteriota; class Minisyncoccia; order UBA6257; family JACRHW01; genus CAYLXU01. Next base: position 11,593 of record CAYLXU010000004.1, read on the forward strand.
CTTTTCCATATCAAAAAGATCGAGATCAATCCCAAGCTGCATATAATCCCTTGGAACAAAATCAAACCTCCTCTGTTCACCCCACCTAACTACTTCAACATTATCATCCCCACCCCTTCCTAAAGGGGTATCTGAAGAGGGAATTGCGGGAACCTTAGCCATAAGTTCCCTGAAACGAAAAGCAGCCTCTTTAAGTTTTGGTTCGTATTCATCCAACTCCTCTTTAATCTTTTTTCCCTTCTCAATAAGAATGACACGTCCTTCCTGAGACGCACTTTTCATTGCATCATTTACGTCATTTTTCTCTGCCCTTAACTCCTCAACCTTTTGCAATAATTGCGAATATTCCCTATCAACAATCAAAAGCTTCTCTAAATCAAGGTCAATGCGTTTATTTTTTATAGCGGTTTTCACCTCTTCCGGATGTTCTCGGATAAATTTAATATCTAACATGAACTATAAACCTTAAAATATTTACCCCATCATACCGCCAAAAAACCCCGCTCGTCAAAGCTGGGGTTTTTAAAATAGGCAACAAATTAATTCAAAAACAGTACAATAGGGTATTTTTAATCCTTTCTCCGCATGAGCGGAAAAAATACGGTCTCTCGCACGGGTTTGTCCATAAGAATTGCAAAAAAACGCTCCGAAACCCCAAAACCCGCGGCTGGAGGCATGCCATATTCAAGTGCCTCAAGAAAATCCTCGTCAAGGTGCTGAGCCTCCTTATCACCCAACTCCCTCAACCTCATCTGTTCCTCAAAACGTAATCGTTGATCCACGGGGTCATTTGATTCAGAAAAACCCTTCCCCAACTCTGTCCCACACGCAACAACTTGCATTCGTTCTACCTTGTTTGGTTCACCCTCTTTTCTTTTTGCAAGAGGTTCTATATCTACTGGAGGATCAATAAGAAATGAGGGTTGTATAAGATGTGGTCGAACAAGCTTTTTAAACAGCAAATCAATCAAACGCCCGCGCCCAAGATTCTCCTCCAGCGCAACACCTTCTTTAACCGCCCTTCTCCTCAATTCTTCTTCAGTCGCCTTCTCTAAGTCCAACCCAACCCTCTCCCTGAATATTTCGAAATATTTAATTTTCTCCCATTTCCTGCCCCAATTAATCTTGTGCCCCTTCCACGTGGTACTAGACACACCAGCTGTTGCTCTAACAACGTCTTTGTACATCTTTTCAACAAACTTCATGAGTTCATTGTAATCCGCATATGCCCAATAAAATTCAAGCTGTGTATAATCTTGCAAATGTTCTGCATCTATCCCCTCGTTTCTAAAAATTCTCCCAATTTCAAAAACTTTTTCGTACCCCCCTACGAGAAGTCGCTTCAATGAAAGTTCAGGAGAAATACGAAGATAAAAATCGGTATCAAGCGCGTTGTGGTGTGTTACAAATGGCTCAGCATCAGCACCTCCCGGAGTTGGCTCCAACACGGGTGTCTCAACCTCTAAAAACGATGCTTTTCGCAATATATCACGAAAGGTATTCCAAAAAATGCTTTTTTTAAAAAAAATCAAACGAGCGTCTGGATTCATAACCAGATCGAGATACCTCTTTCTTAAGCGCATCTCGATATCCTCAATCCCATAAAATGATGAGGGCAACGGTCTAAGTGATTTAGTAACGATACGTATTGTTTTTATCTCGATACTCTTTTCCCCTCTCTTGGTTAAAAACAAGGTTCCGGAAACTTCAACAAAATCACCAATGTCTAGATTATCTTTAAAAATCCTAAAATCTTTTACGTTGTCTTTTTTAAGCACCCCCTGAAGTTTTCCCAACTCATCAGCAAAATCTAAAAAGATAAGATTGCCCTGATCCCGAAGCCCCATCACACGCGCAACCAAAAAAACACGCTTTTTAAGATGCGAAAGTGCCTTAAACCGAAGATCAGCATCAGCAAGTGTTAATGTTCTTTTTACTCGTGCTGGATACGGATACATACCACCCTCTTCTAGGGCTTTTCTTTTTTCCTTCCTCTCAAGAATGATGTCTTCTCGCATTTATTGTGTAACGTTATTCGATTTTATCGATGGTATATTTTACCTTCCCTCCAGGTGTCGTAATTTCGACTGTATCACCCACTACTTTTCCCAAAAACGCCTTCCCCATTGGTGATTCGTTCGAGATAAGTCCGTTCAGAGGATCTGCCTCATCCGAACCAACAAGCGTAAACTGTTTTTTTGCGGTTTTGTGGCTTACCGTCACCAGAGATCCCATTTCTACCTTGTTGGACTGGTGACGTTTAATGATGGTTGCATTTTTAATTAAGTCCTCAATTTCCGCAATTTGTGTCTCAAGCTTGGTCTGAGCTTCACGAGCCTCGGAATACTCGGCATTCTCGGACAAATCACCCAACTCTTTTGCATGCTCAAGACGCCCGGCAATCTCAAGCCTCTTTACTTTTTTTAATTCATCCAACTGGCGCTTTAACTCTTCCAGCCGCTCCTTTGTTACAAAATAATTTTTCATACCAATTTTGTTTTACGAATAAAATGAGTAAGTAAAAATTGAGTGCCTTGAGCACAACAATCTCCAAATACATTATATATTACCAATTTTTAATTTTTAGAAAAACCACGATTGTTATGATACCACAGTAATACATCATGCGCCACTGGTACTGCATTCAATGAAGCAGAATGCGCGTTCTCTATAAGTATCAAAATTGCTATTTCTGGATTTTCTGCCGGAGCAAACCCAACAAATAATGCGTTTGTTTTTGTATTCCACTGTATCTGAGCACTTCCCGTTTTTGCTGCAATGCTTACGGGGATGTCTTTCAGCATATTCGCTGTACCTCTTTGAGACTGTACCGTGGCAACCATCCCACTCTTTACAATTTCAAACCATCGTCTGTCTGATTCCTGCAAGGAATTCATCGATACTAATTTCTCTTTTGCAGAATTCTTCACAAGATGTGGTTGAACAAATGTACCACTGTTTGCAATAGCAGCAATATAACGCAGGATTTGTAGAGGAGTCAATAGAAGATCTCCTTGCCCAATGCTAATATTATACGTATCTCCCGCCCTCCACGGTACTTTTGTCGCCTCCAATTTTCGTTCCGGGCTCGGTAAAAATCCAGATGCTTCTTCAGGAAGATCAATATTTGTTTTTTCTCCCAAACGAAATAACTCCCAATATCGTTTAATACGTTCCGCTCCAAGTCCTTCGATCCCATAAGCGCCACCCCCCAACGCATAGAAGAAAATGTTTCCCGACTCCGCAATTGCGTTTCTCACATCAAGATCCCCATGCACCTTCCAATCACGAAATATAGTCGGCTTATTGGGGTTGTATGGATTAGGAATCACAAGCGCACCATCATGTCCCGCAACTATGGTAGTGGGAGTGACTACCTTTTCTCTCAACCCCGCAAAGGCCATAAGAGGTTTAATAGTAGATCCCGGGGAATATGTTCCAGAAACGGCCCTATTAAATAGTGGGTGAAGTGCGTTGTTAAAGAGCTTCTTGATATCCTCTTTATGCTCAGAAGACAAAAACCAAGAAGGGTTGTAACTAGGAAGACTTACAAGACTCAAGACTTCCCCATTACGCACATCCATCACAATTCCCACCCCACCGTCCGTGCCCAATGATTGTTTTGCCTCTTGAAGTCGATCATACATGTATCGTTGCAAATCCCCATCTATGGTCAAAACAACGTCACTTCCTTTCTGCGGTTGAATAAAAACACCGCCACCCTTTCCCTCCTCGGTAATGAGACGCTTTCCTTTTTGTCCACGTAAAAGCATTTCATAATACTTCTCTATTCCAGTTCTGCCTATATATTCGTCGGGAAGAATACCTTTTTGATTCTTCAAATCATTCTCATCTACTAATCCCACGTATCCAGTAACCGAAGCAAAATGCTCCGGATATACGTAATTTCTTACATATTTTTCCTTGACCGTAATCCCCTTAAACGAAAGGGAGCGAATCAATAACGCCTTTTGCGAATCTAACCCATACACCAACGATGCTTCTTTAAAATTTTTCCTCCTCACATCTTCTACAAATTCGCGAACAATTTTCTCTGAGACTTCCACAATGTCCGCAACCTGTTTTATATTGTCCGATAACACTGCCTCGTCTTTAGGAAGGAGTCGTGGATACACCACAAGATCAAAGCCTGTGGTATTATTCGCAATTTCCGTTCCAAAACGATCCTTAATGATTCCTCGAGGTGCATCCACTGGTTCAATATCTTCCGCATTGCCTGATGCCATGTGCAAAAAAACCTCTCCCTTCACTACATTTAAATAGGCAGTTTGAATAAAAAAAATAGCAATGGTGAGAAAGGAAACAAAAAAAGCAAGTGAAGCAGAACTGGATCCAAAAGGAATCTCCACGCGATCGTCAACAAAGTCCCGTTCGCTTATAAGAAAGATGCTCTCTACATCAATATCGCCATCATGACCGTTTCTTCTGGTATTCATACTATAGTTTTTCTCCATAACGTCATGCGCAAAAAAACAAAGAGCATGGCATAAAACAACACATCACTCGCGAAAGAAAAGGGGGTGCGAATAAGGAAAGTGTGTATAGCAAAAAAAAGTGTTGATCCCACCACAAAAATCGCAAAAGTAAGAGAAAAAGAGGATCGCACTATGCGAAATAGAAAGAAAAAAAACAACGCAAGGAACCAATACGATACGGCATAGGCAAACGGATCATACAGAAGTGATTCCATAATCCCGTAAAGCCCTCCTGTAGCAAAAACCCAAAACCATCCACGAAACACGTTCGCGGCGTAAAAAAGCAAAAACAGCTCCAATCGCACATCTATCCGTAGATAACCAATAAGTAAAATCAAAAAAACGGAGCAAAGGAGAAATGAAAACAATCTCGATACATTTGTGTCGCTATGGGATAATAAGGTAGACATTTTTCTTTATAATATTGCTTGTTTCAATTGTTGTTTCCATTGAAACCTGATCCTTGCTAAGAATAAAATCCTTTGTCCTTCCCACCAAAACCCCAGGCGGGAACTTCCCGTCACGACCCGATGTAACCACCACAAGTTGGCTACCATACATCCCTTTTGGTATTTTTATCCCCTGCACATGATTTGTCGCGCCCCGGGCAATAAAACTCCCACCACCATCAACACCCTCAATCCGCACAAGAAATTCCATGTCAGGGCTTTGTATCTGCTTAACAAATGATGTTTCGCCAAACACGCGATCAACACTCCCCAGCAGAAATCCAAGTTCATCAACCACAACCATTCCCCGCACAACGCCATCTCTCTCTCCTTGGTTAATGAGGAATGCCCTTAATGTTGGATCCGTATTGAACCCAATCACACTTACAGCCCTGAGCTTCAACCCCTTTTCTGTGCCATAACGCAATGCCTCCCTTAGAGACTCCACCTCCTCTTTTAAAGATAAAAGGAGGTGCTCGTCCCTAAGACTTTCTTTCCTCTTCTCTAGGAAAGAAACAGCCTCTCCTGGATGAGAAAAAAGATAAAACAATCCATTTAAAAATGGATTAGGAAAAAAAGAGAAAATGCCCCTTGGAACAAGTACAAAAGAAAAAAAGGCAATCAACAAAACTACCAATATAAAAATGCTTAAAAGAGAATACCTCACAAACTCACTCGTACCAAAAACGTTATTATCCTATAGCCGATTTGGGAATCTTTTCATTTAAAAGAATCGGCCTCAGCACATCAAGGTGTTCAATTATAATTCCTGTCCCACGAGCAACAGTAGTGAGTGGATCGTCAGTAATGTGTACAGGAACGCCTATTTCTTTTTCCATTAACACATCGATCCCGCGCAAAAGCGACCCTCCACCACTTAGATAAATGCCTCGCTCCATCAAATCTCCCACAAGCTCAGGTGGGCTTTTTTCTATTGTGCTTTTCGCTGCCACAACGAGAAGTTCTAATGATTTCTGAAGAGCAAAACGCACCTCTCTCGTGTTCACTTTATCTTCCCTAGGAAGCCCGGTTGTCATATCCTTTCCCTGAATTGTCATTTCTTGTTCAGCAATGCCCGGCAAATCATACGCAGAGCCAATACTAATCTTTATCTCCTCCGCAGTTGGTTCCCCAATCAAAAGTTTACACTTCTCTTTAACATAACGAGTGATATCTTCATTAAACCTATCTCCAGCAACCTTAAGACTCATCGAATGCACGATACCCCCTAAAGAAATAACTGCGATATCAGAAGTGCCACCCCCAATATCAATAACAACATTGCCAACCGGCTCGTGAATAGGAAGACGCATTCCTATTGCCGCGGCAAGAGGTTCCTCGACAAGATATACCTCCTTAGCACCAGCGTTTAAACTTGCATCCTCTACGGCCTTACGTTCTACTTCAGTAAGTTCGCACGGAACACCGATAACTACACGATTTCTTTTGTTAAAAAGTCCTGCAACCTTTCCCTCCGCCTTTTTAAAAAAATCGCGGAGCATTTCCTGTGTAATCTCAAAATCGGAAATTACACCATTAATGAGCGGACGCACCGCAATAATATGTGCAGGAGTACGCCCAACCATCTGTTTTGCCTCTCTTCCTACAGCAAGTAAGTGTCCGGTTTTTTGATTCATTGCCACAACAGAAGGTTCGTTCAATACAATACCTTTCCCTTTTACATACACAAGGGAATTAGCGGTTCCGAGATCAATACCTAAATCGTTGTGGAATAAAGACATGACATTAAAAATTTCTAATTTCCATTTTCTAAACAACTTCAGAATTTTACAATTATGAGTTGTCTTAAAAGCGAGAAACTAGTAATTAGAAACTCAAAAAAATATGAAAATTAGACCAAAAAACTTTTTACTGTTTCTAAAAACCCGCCAATTGGCACCAGTTTCACTTCTCCCGTTTTTCTTACTTTAATCTCCAATGAGTTATCTTTGAATGTTTTTTCTGAGATGACAATCCTTAGAGGGATTCCTAAAAGGTCCGCATCAGCAAATTTTTCACCAGGTGATTTTTCGCGATCATCATATAGTACCTCAACCCCACTCGCTTGTAAATCAGCGCAAACCTTTTCCGCAACACCCTTTATTTTTGTATCTTCAACCCCCTTATAAAGAGGTGCGAGATATACATGATAAGGGGCCAAAAGAACCGGCCACACAAGACCACGTTCATCGGAACTCACATCTGCGATAGTACCCATCACCCTCCCAAGTCCAATACCATAAGACCCCATAACTACAGGTTGCCGCACACCTTCCGCATCAAGATAAGTAAGATGGAATGCTTCTGAAAATTTGGTGCCGAGCTTAAATATATTTCCCACTTCGACCGCCTTTATTTCCCGCATTGCGTCAGAATTACATTCAGAACATCCACGCCGTATACCTTGCGCAACTTCGACATTCTGCGCAAAACCACACATTGGACACACGAGAACCTTATCCTCTCCTGCTTCAGACTCCACCATAAATTCATGAGAGTTCTCTTTAGAAAACGTTCCCCCGGAAGCTTGTGTGACGTATGCTTTTAATTCACATTGCTTAAAAATACGAACGTACGCTTCTTTTACCACTTCGTAAAACCGATTAAAATCTTCATAAGAATTGTGGAAACTGTACAAATCCTTCATAAGAAATTCGCGCGTGCGCATAAGCCCCGACTTTGCCCTTGGCTCATCCCGAAATTTGTCTTGAATTTGATAAAGACAAATTGGAAACTTCTCACTTCCGGTAATGTGGTGTGCCAAAATGGCACTTAAAACATCTTCATGCGTTGGCGCAAGCGAAAAAATTCTATCCTGTCGATCCTTCACCTGATACATGATGTCACTCAAAACTTCCCATCGATGAGATTCGTCCCAAACCGATTTTTGAGTAAGCGCAGGCATCAAAATCTCCTGCCCCCCAATTGCATTCATCTCTTTTCTTATAAGTGCTGCTATTTTTTGAAGCACTCTAAATCCTAAAGGAAGATATGTATATACTCCAGAAAAATTTTTTTCAACGAAACCAGCACGCACCAACAATTTTGCACCCACAGAAAACTCATCTGCAGGATTCTCTTTTTTTGTACGAAAGGGGGAATTACTTATATACATATATTCTTTAGAAAAAACGTTTTAGATCTCCGAGGGTTAAAAAAAACATCAAGATAATAAGCGCAACAAAACCAGCTCCGTGAACAGCGCCCTCCACCCTGCTTGATATCGGTTGCCCTTTTATCTTTTCGATCATAAAGAAAAACATCCTTCCACCATCCAAAGCCGGAAACGGAATCATATTCATTACGGCCAGGTTAAAAGAAATAAGTATAATAAGTGGGATAACATACAAAATACCCTCTTGTATTGCCTGACCGGCGAGCACAAACACACCCACAGGACCACTCACCGCATCCCGATCCACGTCGCCACGAAACATATCCACAAAAAGCCCCACGAAGGCCTCCATGATTTTTCCAATAATAATAAAGCTATCTTTTATGCCATTTATAAACGCAAGTGGAAGTGGGTATTTTAATATTCCTCGATCGACAAGTGCGACACCTAAAGAACCCTCCGTGGGAGAATACTCCTTTCTTGTTGGCACCGAAATAACCACCTCTTTTCCACCCCTTTCTAAAACAATTTCCATTTCTTCACCAAGGTGGTTTTGAATAAGTTCTTTAAAGCCAACACCATCAACTTTCTTTCCATTAAGCCCCACAACAACGTCTCCGGGTTGTATTCCGGCAACATCTGCTGGTGCGCCAGACAACACTCTCGCTATTACAAGAGACTGGTTTTGGACAAATTTCTGATTCTCTTCTGTAACGGGACTTGGAAACCCAATACTGTAGGCTAAAATGAGCAAAACCATACCAATCAAAAAATTCATCGCAACTCCTGCAAACACTATTCCTGTCCGCACACCAATACTCTTTGAAGCGAAACTTCTCGGATCATCTCTAAACTCCGAAGCCTCGCCATAAATCTTCACAAATCCTCCTAATGGCAAAAGATTCAAACTATAAACCGTCTCCCCTTTTTTGATCGAGAAAAGGCGAGGAGGAAAACCTATCCCGAATTCCTCTACCAATATTCCTGCACGCTTTGCAGCAAAAAAATGCCCCGCCTCGTGGATGAATACTAAAAATCCCAGGATTACTATCGAAATAAAAATCGTCATTGTTTATTTATATGGTAAGCAATTCCTTTTCCTTTTGCGCCACAGAAAGATCAATGTCCTTTTGTGCACTCTTTATGAGATCATCAATTTTCTCCTTCGTACGAAAACGCTCATCCTCAGAAGCCATCTCCTCAACACCCTTGTTTACTTCATCGCGTGATCTTCTCATCCTGACGCGAGTCTCCTCACCCAAACGATGGACCAATTTCACAAATTCCCTTCTTCGTTCCTCAGTCAAAAGCGGAAGGGTAACACGTACTCCAATTTTGTCCGGAGTGGCCTGAACCCCACCAGACATGCCTTCAATCGCTTTTGTAACATTCGAAATAAGAGTTTTGTCCCAAGGCTGTACAAGAATTTCTCGAGGTGAAACTACACTTATTGCAGCCACCTGCTTTAACTTCATAACCTGGCCATCATAACAAGGGACCTCAACGTCCTCGACTAGTGCAGGTGAAGCTTGCCCCGCCTTAAATCCACGAAGTTCGCCCAAAAAATCTTCGTAAATTTTTTTTATTTCTCCTTCAAATTTTTTGATGTAATCCATAATAAAAACTTAAATATGTCTCAATTGTATCTGTTCTTCTCCAATTCTTCAATTCCTCGACACCCTTCCCACAAGAACATGCTTTGCGTCCTTGGGGTTGATTCCCACCACTTCGGGTATTACCCCCTTTTCACGAAGTGAAAGAAAAATGCCAGCCCCAACCTGCTCCTGAGTTGCGGCAGACACCAGTCTTTTATTTTGATCTTGTGCTATAACACTGTCCCTCCTCAATCCAAGCCTATTAAACAAATAATCATGTGCCGCTTTAAGCGCGGAAAAACGAACAAGCTCCCGGGCCGTTTTCATTGCATTTGTGCTTTCAAGTACAACGTATTCCCTCCCTCTTTTTTCTAACACAAGTACCCTTGAAGAAGTTGGAACAAAAATTTCCTCAAACACCCCAGAACGAGAGAAAACATGTTTGGGATCACTCCATGCATACCAATTCTTTCCTCCATCATCACTGATGAGGATTCCATTTCCCGCGGTACCTGCATATACGATTCCTTCTTCTACTGGATCAAAGGCGAAAGATGTCACATTAAAATCCTGAGAATCTAGAATACCCGCAGTTCGCACAACACCTTCGTGAAAGGTCGTGCCACCATCAAAGGAATAAAGAATACTAGCCGGCACACGAACAACATCATGAGAAACCTCAAACCCAACAACTTTTGCTGCAAAAGGCACAAAATATAGCACAACGCCGGCAATAACCACAAACATAACAACTTTTGCTGCCCTATCCATTATAGTTTCACAATACAATCTTCAAATTGCATTGTAAGGTTAGTATTGTTTACAGCGTTCCGTTTCAACTCCAAAATCGCTTTTATGATTTTGCGAGATCTTAGATCTTGCACATCTTTCTGTAAAAACAGAATACACCGATCAAAAAAAAGTATTGGATTTTCCTGAAACGCATTCAAATAACACGCATGGAATACACGCAAACGCTCGACAAGAGAACCAACAAACAAAGAGCGTAATCCTCCTTCAAAATCACTTGAAGAAATAAATTCTTTTTCTAAGAAAAGCGGTATCCCTCCACTTTGCGCTATCATACGCTCAACTTCCTCTTGATTCTCTACCCCGCGCGTGCGCAACAATGATACCATTTCCTCTTTGCTAAGAGGAAAAAAATGAAAAACGGGAACCCTTGATCGTACCGTTTGCAACAACGCATCTAGATTGTGCGCAATAATAAAAAAGGTAACCCCAGAAGATTCTTCTAATGTTTTTAAAAACGTGTTTTGGACATCCTCTCGCGCGCCATCAAAATTATCCAAAATTAAAAAAATATCCTTATCACGACTTAGTGTCGCAAGCTCCGTCACTTGCCGCATTGACTGTATATCAATACCGTCAAGCAACACATAAGGTTCACCTCTTTCTCTTAGAAACTCGCAGATAAAAGTTCGTTTCCCAATCCCTCTCACACCACTTAAGATACAACTCTTGATTCCTGGCGTAGAAAAAAAATCGGCGAACGCATTGTGTGTACGTTCGTTTCCTACAACGACACCTCGACCCAAAAACCCTCCTTCCATATCGTTATCGTTTATACCTTAAAACGCTTTGTAACGAGGGCACGCTGATACGTATCCAAATGATTGATAACCATACCAGCCCCATTCGCAACAGAAAATAAACTATTCTCCACACAAAATGCCGAAACACCCGTCATGCGCTTGATATATTCATCAATATTCCTCAATAACGCTCCTCCACCACTAATGATAATACCTTTATCCATAACATCGGCAGCAAGCTCTGGAGGGGTTTGGTTAAACACATCTTTGATCGTGTGCACAACCTCAAGCAAGAGGTCAGAGATGGCAGAGGCAACCTCGCTAGAATTTACAGTCACTACTTGCGGAAAACCATTTACAAGATCGCGTCCGCGAACCTCCATATCCAACTTTATCTTCATGGGCATCGCTGAACCTACTTCTATTTTTATTTTTTCCGCCATCTGTTCCCCTATCGCAAGAAGGTATTTCTTTTTCACATAATCTGCGATAGCTTGGTCAAACTTATTCCCCGCAATACGAAGTGAAGCAGAAGATACGATTCCACCAAGCGAAATCACAGCAACCTCAGTAGTTCCCCCACCAATATTTACAATCATATTTCCAGAAGGAGAATTGATAGGAATACCGGCGCCAAGTGCCGCAAGAATGGGCTCCTTTACTACATAGGCATTTTTTGCCCCAGCCTCCTCTGCCGCATTTATTACCGCCCTCCTTTCGGTAGAAGTAATACCCGCAGGAACAGAAATGACAACCTCCGGCTTAAAAAAAGTAAATCCTGTTGCCTTATTAATAAAATACTTCAACATTGACTTGGTAATATAGTAATCCGCGATCACACCATCTTTCAAAGGTTTATACGCACCTATATCATCAGGAGTCCTTCCCAACATTTCTTTCGCCTCCTTTCCAACCGCAAGAACCGCGCGCGTTTTCACATTAAGCGCAACTATAGAGGGCTCGTTAATCACAATCCCTTTTTTGGGGACATACACAAGCGTATTTGCTGTCCCAAGATCAATTCCAATACGTGAAATCATGTTGCCAAAATGAAAGACTAGATAGAAATGATTACGTTATGGTTATATCGCGTTTTCACATTTTTCGCAATTTTCTAACTTCCAAAAAGGTGGTACACTACATTCGAGGGATTTATGAAAATACTTTAAATACATGACGGTTAGAACTCGCAAAATTCTTTTTTGGCTTTTTTTGTTTGTGTTTCTCGTAGGAGGACCGGGCATCATTCTCTATATAAGCGGATATCGAATTGGTCTGGAATCCGGAAAAATTGAAAAGGTCGGAGGAGCGTTTGCAAAAACAAACGTGCGCAATTATGAAGCAACTCTTAAAAGTAAGTACAAAACTGTTCACTATCCTGTAACAAATGAGTTGTTTGTTTCAAGTCTTACACCAGGAATATATACGTTAGAAATTAAAAAAGAAAACTTCCAGCCCTGGCAAAAACAATTTTCTGTACGCCCCAGTCTTGTTACCTCCTTCAAATCGATCATCTTGCTCCCCACTGTCCTAAATCCAGAACCTGTTCTCAAAAAAACACAGGTCCTTCAATCCTTCTCTCTTTCACCCGATGCAAAAACACTCATACTCCCTGAACCAAAAACATCTACGCTCTCTCTCCACAACGTGAGTTCTGGCGAACTCGTAAACAATATTAAAGAAAAAAACGCAGAACATATTGTGTGGCTCGCAAACAATTCTTCATTTTTCTATCAAAAAAACGAATCTATTACGAGCACGACGCTTTTCTCCCAAAATAAAACTACAAACATTCAAACCACATTTACCCGCTCACTAAACGGCGTACGACTTCCTACAAAGCCAATAATTAAACAAATTTATGCGCACCCGTTTGAAACCAAGCTTGTTGTGCACACAAACGTCGGCGTGTTTGCCTTTGATCCGGTAAAATCACAATCAGTTCTCCTCACTGAGATAGATCCAATTGCCATTGCGTTCAAGAACTCAAACATGTTTTTTTTGGACAAGACAGGAAAACTCTATAGCGAAAATCTCGTCACAAAAAATGTGGGAGAAGTTGCACAAAATCCCCTTCCAGAAATACAACAAACCCCCTCCCATGTGTGGGAACTCTTTGTAAGTGGTGACGAGGGCAAATTCGTTGTTCAAGATATAACAAACAAAAATCTTTTCCTCGGAACAAGAGGCGCGGAGGGTTTTATCCTTCTCGATAAAAATGCAGCCTCTCCCTCCTTTTCTGCCGACTCAAAAAAAATGGCGTACCTTAAAAACGGAAACCCAGTGGTATATTGGATAGAAAAAGATGAAGAGCTTGAAAAAAAAGTAGCGCAAAAAGATGTCCTTGAGCTCAACACCCAACTTACCCAACTTACCTGGTACAAAGACGACTTCCACCTTTTTGGTCACGCCTCTGACAACACGCTTTACTTCTTTGAGATAGATGTGCGCCCCCCCCTTCTCACCCCAACCATCGGCACAGAAGTAGCACAATACACGTACATTCCATCACAAAATGTTTTGTATTATCTGGACCAAGGAAATCTTCTAAAGCTTGATTTCAATTTTACAAAAACACTGGCCCCAGCCTTGGGCATCTGATTAGCTAAAAAACTGCCCGTTTCTAGATGCCAAAACATCCTCTGCAGAAGCAACATCTTCGGGGTAACCAATGGGATGCCAAAAATGCGCACGAACCACCTGAATATGACGCTTTTCTGCCCACACCCCTATTTGTCTTGTAAGGTTATATTCTCCGTTTGCCATTTGCACTTTTGGCACATCAAAAATTTCATGGTCTAAAAGGTGTACCCCTATTAACGCCAAGTTGCTTGGCGGATTGGGGTGTTTTTCATAAATAGAGATAAGGCGCCCCTTCTCTCCCACCTCGCACACCCCAAACCGCTCGGGGTGCGGGGTTTCTTTTACGAGTATTGAAGGGACGGTTTGCATGCAATTTGCTATATCATGCGGATGATAGAGGTCGTCTGCATACATTACAAGAAAAAGATCTTTTTGGAGCTTGTCCTTTACAAGCTCCAACGCATGCGCCGGACCCCGTGGAGCATCTTGCCATATATATGATATACGACGCCCATCAAATTGTTCCCCAAAATAGGTTTTTACCACATCCCCCTTATACCCAATCACCAAAATTACTTCATCAACCTCTTTTGGAAGAACGCGAATCGTATGCTCGAGAATTGGCTTGCCCCCAACGCACACCATTGGCTTAGGAACGTGCTCTGTAAGCGGAAGAAGACGCCTTCCTTCACCAGCAGCCAAGATAACTACTTGCATATTTTTAAATTTAAGTACCGGGATTGTTTCGTATTTAGAATCTTCATTACAAAACTCCTTTCTTGATTTTATTTCTTATGTTCTCCACAAACGTGTTGAAATAAAAGAGATTATGGAGTGTAAGCAAACGCAAGGCGGTAATCTCTTTCGCTTTGTAGAGATGCGAAATATAACTACGCGTATAATGTGTACACACCTCACAACAACATTTTTTATCAAGCGGCTTCTTGTCCTTAAGAAGTCCTGATTTAGCGAGATTCAACTTTCCTTCTGAAATAAACGCAACCCCATGCCGCGCATAATGTGTAGGCACAATACAGTCAAACGTATCTACACCGGATTTAATCACCATTTCCATGTCCTCAAGATACCCTATCCCAAGAAGATGTCTTGGCTTCTCCTCTGGCAAATGAGGCATCGTCCATTCAAGTATATCCCTCATTGTTTTTTTAGACGAACCAAGATCTCCTCCAATTCCGAACCCCAAAAAAGGAAGCCCACCAATATACCTCGCGCTCTCTTCTCTCAAATCCTTAAAACGTGAACCTTGGACAATTCCAAAAAGTGCTTGTTTCCCTTTTTTGACTTTCAAACACATTCGCTCCCATTCATGTGTACGCTTTAATGATTCCTTTATATACTCATAGGTCGCAAGCGGCGAAGTGCACTCATCGAAAGCAAAAATAATATCTGCCCCTAAAGATTCTTGAATTTTCATCGACTCCTTTGGTCCTAAAAAAAGTTCTCTCCCGTCAACCGGGGAACGAAAATGCGCCCCCTCGGAAGTAATTTTAACTGATTTGGGCTGGGATTTCTCATGCACCAACTCGGTGTGAGAACCAGGAAAAAACTTTAAAACTTT
>CAYLXU010000004.1:27080-32273 GCA_964388055.1 uncultured Candidatus Saccharibacteria bacterium
ACTAAAAACCTGAAACCCACCGGAATCCGTCATAAGCGGACGGCCCCAATTCATAAATTTGTGCAACTTTCCCATCTGTTTCACTACTGCCTCCCCAGGTTTTAAGTGGAGATGAAATGTGTTTGCAATCAGGAGCTGACTTTTCGTCCTCAAGACATCCTCCGAAGTAAGCGTTTTAACAGTGGCTTGTGTTGCAACCGGCACAAAAGCAGGAGTCTCAATTTCTCCGCGTAACGTCTTTAGTATCCCCACTCGTGCTCTGCTTCTTTTTGAACGTTTTATTATTGAAAACTCGATCACAATTTAAAATGCAAATCTCAAAATTAAAAATTATGGTGTGAAATTTTTTAAAATTTCACATTTCTATAATTTTGCATTTTGATTTTTAACTTTTGAATTTTTATTATCCATGCCGTATCACCATCACATCTCCATCGGAGACAATGTAATCCTTACCCTCTAAGCGTAACCACCCCTTCTGTTTTGCCTCATTCCACCCTCCTGCATCCAGCAACTTATCCCACCCAATTACCTCCGCCTTAATAAACTTATGCTCAAAATCAGTGTGAATCACACCGGCCGCTTGGGGCGCCTTCATCCCTCGCGTAATTGTCCAGGCTCGTGTTTCATCCTCTCCTGTTGTGAGAAAACTAATAAGACCAAGAACGTCATACGCCTTCTGTATTAATTCGTTTATATCATCTACCAAAGCAATGTTTGCTATCAAATAATCAGCATGCAGTGAGTGAACATACCCCTTTAATTCTTCCGATACCTCCTCTTCATCCCCGTTAAAGAGATATATCTGGGGTTTGGACGTCAAAAGATTAAGTTCGACGATCACTGGTTCATCTACCAGGCCATCTTCAATATTTCGTGTAAGAATATTTCTCCGTAACCCATCCTGTGTACGTTTTATGATTTCGAGATCCTTTATCTTCTGTTTATCACCCGTCCGCGCCTCGCCTTCTAGTTTTTGGATTCTTTTCTCAACGGTTTCGAGGTCTTTCAAGATAAGTTCGGCGTTGATAATCTCAATATCACGAATTGGGTTTACGTGTTCTTCCACATGAATAATGTCGTGATCTTTAAAACAACGTACCACCTGCACTACCGCACGCACTTCCCGAATATGAGACAAAAACTGATTTCCAAGCCCCTCACCTTGATTTGCCCCCTTCACGAGTCCGGCAATATCATAAAATTCAACCACTGCAGGGACAATACGCGCAGACCCACTCAATACCGCAAGTTTTTCTAACCTTTCATCGGGAACAGGAACAACGCCCACGTTGGGGTCGATAGTGGCAAACGGATAGTTCGCAATCGTCACCGACTGCTTTGTAATCACCTTAAACAAAGTTGATTTCCCCACGTTAGGGAGCCCAACAATTCCGATAGAAAGTTTGCTCATATAAAGTACAAAAAGTATATCGAAAATGTTGACAGAAATCAACAAATATTCTATTTTTCTTTATAACCTGGAAAAAGGAGGGATTCTTGTGCGTCCTCGACACAAAAGACTCCGCGGACTGATGAGAGCGGTAAAAGGACTACTCATCCACAACGCAAAGAAACGGGCATATCGTTGCCCCTGTGCGCACTGCATGGAAGTGAAAAACAGACGAAAGAATGCAAGAGACGACAGTAAGCCTTAAAAGCATCCGCCTCAAAACGGCGGTTTTTTAATTTCCACTTTTGAAAGTTACCTCAACGAATTTTTGCCGCGAAGATCTCTGTGATATGCAACCGCAAAACGGTGTGCTTCATCCCGTACCTTGATGAGCACATTTTCATCTTCCAAAAATGCCCTATCCCCCACAAACTCATTTTTCTTCCTCTCCGGCCCCTTCGCAATACCTACGACTGGAGTTGAGATTCCGAGATCTCGCAATGTTTTTTTTGCAATATTTACCTGAGGCACTCCACCATCTACCAAGACAATATCCGGAATAATCCAGTTATGTGAGAAACGGCGCCTTAACACTTCTCCCAACATTGCAACATCATTGGAACCGATAACTGTTTTTATTTTAAATTTTTTGTATTCGTCTTTTTTGGGTTTTCCATTTTCGAACACCACCATAGACCCAACCGCTGATGTGCCAGAGATATTTGAAATATCGTAACCTTCTATACGAACATGTAGCATCTTGTGTGTTGTATCTTGTACGTCACTTTCTCGAACCAAAGCCGTGTCTTGAATATGTTGCAACGCAAAAATTTGATGTTTTATTTTTTCCGCCTTTTCGAATTCCAAATTCTTGCTTACACGTTTCATTTCTTTTTCTAACTCACCGATAATTTTTTTCTTCTTTCCTTCAAAAAAATCTTTAAGGTATCTGATTTGTTTTTGGTACTCTCTTCTCCCCATCACGCCGATGCACGTCCCGGGGCAGAGACCTATCTGATAATCAAAGCACGGCTTCTTTTCCTTTCCCACACGTTTTTGCTCATGAACATTCCACGGAAATATTTTTCTTAAAATTCTCATTGCCTCGCGCGCATCGCTTGCAGATACAAATGGACCAAATCTTTCTCCCTCAACGTTTGATCTTCCCCTTACCAAAAGAACTCTTGGAAAATCTTCTTGAGTAAATTCTACATACAAAAAACTTTTGTTATCCTTTTCACGTACGTTAAAAGGTGGCTGATATTTTTTAATCAATTCCGATTCAAGCATTAATGCCTCAAGCACGCTTTCTGTTTTTTTGTATTCAATCAACCGAATTTGAGAAACAAGATGCTCGATCCGTGCATCGTGCGATCGCATAAAATAACTACCCACACGACGTTTTAAATTACTTGCCTTTCCAACATAAAGCACACGAGCATCCTCGCCCTTCATTATGTAAACACCAGGAGTTTCAGGAAAGTTTTTATACATGAAAAACATTTGAATTACGTTCAAATACTTTGCCACAAAAGTTATCCACAATCAATATTGTGCAGATACGAACCAAATTTATAATAAAGATAGTTCTTCGAAAAATAAAGGAGGTGAAAACAATGAAGGAGCTCATGGAGAAAGTTGGCGGAGCAGCTGACTACATCGGCAGTCTTGCCATGGCAGTTGTCGCCGCGGTGGCGATCCTTGCGCTCATCGGAGCGTTGTATGGTCCCGCGTCTGCGTTTATTACAGGGCTTGTGGCTCTTGGAACTAGTGCGTTCGCGACCTCTGGTATGGTCGTCCTCACCGCAGCTGGCGTTCTCGCTCTCTGCAAATATCTCAAGGGTTAATCCGTAAAATCCTTCCAAGCTCCCGAAATGTAACACCAAAAAATAATATAGCTACTCGCCTCCGAGTAGCTCTTTTTTTCTTTCTATTCAATGCCCTTGCATCTACTCAGTGGTACATGCCGCACAATAACACATCATCATGACAATATAATTTATGAACGTAGTTTATATTTATTTTTTGTGTAGTGCAAAAATCCTTCTCTAATAAGGTCAGACAAAAGTTTTTCTAAACGCACAGAATCTTCTTTAATAAGAAATGAGATTTCTTTTTTTGTTTTTTCTTTTCCGTCATTCAGCACCCTAATTATCGCTCCGCGAACTTTTCGGTTTGATCCTTCGAACTTTGATTGCCGATGATACGCCGCACTTCTTTTGTTTGGGTTATCTCTTTTTAAAACTTCGGCCAGATGTGTCCCATAATCCATGAGAGCCCAATACCATTCACGGGGATTCTTTTTTGAAAGAACGCTTCTCAAAAAAGGCATCAGTTCATCATCTCGTATATTTTTTCTATCTCCAAAAAAATGATAAATAAAAACACGACGAATGTTTGTCTCAATGAATACAGTAGGAAGATTATACGCAAACGCAACAATGGATCCAGCTGTTGCCTTCCCTATTCCTGGAAATGTTAGAAGCACCTCAGGATCATTTGGGAGTATACCGCTATATTCGTTTATAATTTTTTCGGAAATTTTTTTGAGTGCAATCGCCCGTCTATTATACCCCATCCCTTCCCACAGTTTTAGAATTTTGGACAAAGGAGCTTTCGCAAGACTAAAAAAATTTGGGAACACTGAAACAAATTGAGGATATTTTTTAAGTACCCGGCTGACCTGAGTCTGTTGCAACATAATTTCAGAAACAAGAATACAATACGAATCTTCTGATTCCCGCCACGGCATAGACCGCTTGTGCTTTTTATAATAATTCCAAACAGTCCTCCTCAATTTTTTAATTTCTTCGCTTTTCATAACACTACATATTCATTAACATGTTTCAATTGTCGAAAAAAATGAGATCTTATACAAGACCTCTTTTTTATACATAACGCCTAAAATATTTTGAACTTTATGTGTGGGAATCTCAAAAGAGAAAAATGAACACCACTGCACCATCCATCGTTCTCGCAAATCCTTCACGGTACAACCCTTCGTAAACCACAAGGTGTTTGTCTCCCAATCAACCTCCTGAATAGCCTCCTCAGGAATCATTGATGATCTGCCTTGAAGCATTACTCCCCCCTCTACCAGAATGAGGGGTTCGTAGAAAACAAATGCAATAATATCTTCTGAGACCATACAAACCCCCTCCTCACAAATTACTTTTTAGGAGACGCCGAATGACACCTCTCTACAAATTCCTCGGTAAGACAAAGTCTTTCGTGACGATCTTTCACGATAAGCCCTGACTCAAGAAACCATGGAAGAAATGCAATATTAGCGCCAGCCTGATTACACACATCCTGAATGGTTGACTCATTAAATGACACCCAGTACCCTACATGCTGACAATACATTACAAGCGCTCCCGCAAAAACCTCTCTCCCAAGTTTTCCGAACGCACCCATAAACTGCTTTGATGTATCAATAGAACTGGGCTTAATTCGATAGTACTCTGGAACAATGCTTGCTTTTGTTTCCATTTGTACTTTCCCCCTTCTACAAGAACTATCCTTGTTCTACTGCAAAAATAAAAACTTGTCTATAACCCAAAAAAAGGCCCCGCACAATCTGCGGGGCATGACCCAAAACTATTCATTAGTCATAAAAACAAAAAGCCTGTCTTTCGACCAGTAACCATTCTCCCATCCTACCCCCACAAAAACAACCAAATCCCTTTCATAATGTACGTAATCATCTTCGTATCCGTTCACAATAAGCGGCAAATCCCAAACCTCCTGGGAATCAGCTCTAGGACTAACTGCAACAACAAGCATCTCTCTCTTGGGTT
>CAYLXU010000005.1:0-30401 GCA_964388055.1 uncultured Candidatus Saccharibacteria bacterium
CTCGAGAAATTTCATTTCCATCCAAACGGCCCGACATGCGAATTTTTGCTCCGGAGACTCTGGGGCTCTGCAAAATTAACTCCAAATACCTTTTCATGGTTCTTCGAAACGGATTTCTTCGAACTATTTGAGCAGCCAACTCCTGTGCCATTACCGTTGCGCTTACATCTTGCTTGGGAACCTCTTCAACGTTTACTGAAAGAGAACGCTTAGGAATATTAAATTGTGGATATTTTTTAGAAACATCTTCCAAGATCTTTTCTATATTCCTCTTAATCAATTCTACGTCTTTTCCTCCGCGACCAATTACAAGACCCGGCTTTGCGACACGAAGAGTTACTTTTAAATTGTTACCAAAACGTTCGATGGAAACAGAGTCAACCTCGGTGTGTTTTAACTTCTCTTGTAAATATTTTCTTATTCTCCAATCTTCTTCCAAAAGATAAGGAAACTTCTTGGCATTCGTAAGCCATTTGCTCGTCCAAGTTCCTTGAACACCTAAACGAAAAGATTGTGGATGAATTTTGTGACCCATAATAAATTATCTAAACTGACTTTCTTTGAAACATCTTTTTGACCGTTCCGACGCCCTTTTTTGCCCCCTCCTTTTCTTCTTTTTTCTCACTTGCCGCCTTCTGCTGTTTCTCCTTCTCAAATTCTTTTACAATGTTTCTTGCCTCCTTTTTTGTCTGAGGTTGATAAAAATCCCTAAACTTCTGCACATTGGATCCCTTTTCTGCAACAGCAATAAAAACGTGTGACGTCTTTTTCTGTATCGTCACCGCCCTTCCGCTCGCTCGAGGCATAAAACGCTTAAACATAGGACCTTGATCGACACGAATATCAACTATACGCAATCTTTCTGGCTCTAAGGATGCCTGCTTTGCACTTGCCACGACAGAACGCAAGAGCTTAAGAATAGGTTTAGCAGCCTTTTTGGTGCTATACCTTAATTCCGCCTCCGCCTCGCTTACGGCTTTTCCTTTAAGAACACTTGCAACCAACCGAGTTTTTCTCGGAGCAATACGCAAATATCGTAATGTAGCTGTTGTAATTGGTTGTGCCATATGTTTATGCGGTTTTCTTCTCTAATTCACGCTGCATCTTTCCGCCGTGACGAAGAAATTTTCTTGTAGGGGAAAACTCGCCAAGCTTATGTCCCACCATCTCTTCAGAAATCAAAACAGGTGTAAAAGATTTTCCATTGTGAACATGAATAGTAATTCCCACCATCTCAGGACTCACAGAAGACCCTCTTGCCCATGTATTGATTGTTATCTTCGCGCCCGCCTTTAACTTAGCCACCTTCTCAAGAAGCCGTTCGTCAACGTGGGGACCTTTTTTAATTGATCTACTCATGTGTGATTGTAAATATAATTAATACCATTAGTGTTGTGAAGAAATTTAACCTTCTTCTGAAGCAATAGTCAAGTTTTTCTTGAAAATTACTTCTTCTTTTTCCTTCTTTGGAGGATAAGTTTGTTGCTCCACTTGTTTTTCTTCCTTGTTTTCCTTCCTCCGGTGATCTTACCCCATTTATTCTTTGGCTTTCTTGTTCCACGAGACTGACGTCCTTCTCCACCTCCATGAGGATGATCTCTCGGATTCATAACCGTACCTCTTACCGTAGGACGAACACCTTTATGTCTACTCTTTCCCGCCTTTCCGACAACGGTCAGGTTGTGTTCAGGATTTGAAAGCTGGCCAATGCTTGCAAATGAAGCTGAGAGAAGCATTCTTACCTCTCCAGAAGGAAGTTTAATGTGGGTATATTTTCCGTCATGACCAAGCACCTCTGCATATGAACCTGCGGAACGAATAAGCGCACCCCCCCTCCCAGGCTCCATCTCGATGTTGTGCACTTGATATCCAGGAGGAATTAATCCGATCGGCATTCTGTTTCCAATTTTAAAGACTGGATTAGCCGAAGAAACGATTATCTCATCTCCCACCCGCATCCCGTGAGGGGCAAGAACATAGCGATACTCTCCGTCTTTGTACAACACAAGCGCCACAAAAGCGGTGCGGAAAGGATCGTATTCGAGAGTCTTAACCTTTCCAGAAATATCTAGTTTGTTTTGTTTAAAATCAATAAGGCGATAGCGTCTTTTATTTCCTCCCCCTTGGTGCCTTGTGGTAATCCTCCCCTGATTGTTTCTCCCCGATTTTGTTTTCTGTCCAACAACAAGCCCACGAAATGGGATATTTGTCGTTAAAGCAGAGTAGTCTGCTACGATAATATGTCGTAATGATGGCGTTTTGGGTGCGTACTTCTTCATAATTATTGTGCTGCTATTTCCAATTTACTTTCGGGTGTGAGTGTAACTATCGCTTTCTTGTATCCAGGTTTTTCTGCACGATGAACTCCTCTCCTTCTTGGTTTTGAAGGAACGTTCACCATGTGCACAGAAACAACTTTTACACCATATCCCCTTTCAACCAGTTTCTTCATCTCCGCCTTGTTTGCGTCTGCTCTGACTTTAAACACATATTTATTCTGCGCTGTCTGCCTCAAGGCTTTTTCTGTAAACCATGGATGGCGAATAAGAGACCAGCTTGCACTCGTTGCCTGCGCACTTCTTGTTTCGGTGTTTGTAGAAGAAGAGACCATAACCTCGCCATCCTTCTTTGGTTTTTTCTTCTTCGAATCTTCTTTTTTAAACAATGAAAAACTCATATTTCAATAACGTTATGCCGCATTATAATGCTTCTCAATTGCGGGAAGCGACTCTTTGAAAATAAGAACGTTTTTATGAGTGATTACCTTTTTTGCATTTAAATCGTTTGCAAGCGCCCAATCAACAGACTTAAGGTTCTTCAGAGAACGTTTAAGGTTCTCCTGCTTTTCCGGGATTACAACCAAAAGCTGGTTGTTTTTTCTCATACTTACAAAAGGAGCAAGCACCTGTGTGGCATTTTTTGTTTTAGCGTTTTGAAACTCGACGCCCTCCACAAACTTAACCTCTTTTTCACGTAGCTTTTGAGAAAGTGCAATGCCTATTGCTTTCTTTGCCATCTTCCTAGGAAGAACAAGACTATATTCCTTGTCTTTGAGTGGTCCGTGCGTTACACCACCCTTTCTCCAAATAGGAGATCTTGTTGAGCCTGCTCGCGCCCGCCCCGTTCCTTTTTGTTTCCAAGGCTTCTTTCCTCCACCGCTCACCTCTCCGCGTCCTTTTGCGTGTGCAACTATTTTCCTCTCATTGCCCTCATACGAGCACAAAACTTGATGCATAAGATCTCCATTCCAGCGCACATCAAACACGCCATCAGAAATCTCGATAGATCCTGTCACTGCCCCTGTTGCATTGTATAAATCAGCCTTCATAGTTATGAAATTATTTCTATAACACTTCCTTTGTTTCCAGGAACGCTTCCCCTTAGAGCTAATAATTGATTTTCTGCATCAACCCTTACCACCAATAAATTCTTTATGGATTTTCTTTCCCCTCCCATGCGCCCCGCCATTCTTCTTCCCTTAATAACCTGCTGTGGTGTAGTTGCACCAATAGAACCCGGAGCACGATGTCTATTTTTCTGACCATGGGTTTTCGGACCTCCTCCAAAACTGTAGCGTTTTACAACACCTTGAAACCCTCGTCCTTTGGTATATCCGGCAATATTAACCTTCTTTCCCGTCTCAAATAAATCAACACCAAGTACCTGACCAACACTATAATTACTCAAATCTTTCTCCCTCACTCGAAACTCTTTCATATAAGCAAAATTGGGCGCATCCTTAAGCTGCCCCTTTCTTGGTTTAGACATGTGTTTCTTTGCACCAAACCCAACCACGACTGCGGAATACCCATCTTTCTCTTCACTCCTTATTCCGGTTACTACAACAGGGCCCGCCTCTAAAAGGGTGACAGAAACACGCTTGTCTCCATCAAACACTTGCGACATTCCCAATTTTTTTCCTAACGTAAATGCCATAAACTTTGAATAAAAATACCGGAAATAAAGCCGGCTTTGATACCAATGCCTAATTTCCTAATCTTTTATGATGTTGTAAACAACTCCATCAACAAAATTAAAAATATATATTGATTGGAACCCAACAGAATCACTGTACTTAAAACAGAAATTCTGTGTTATGTTACATCATTTTGATCTCAATATCAACCCCTGCTGGCATAATCAAGCTCATAAGAGAATCAATCACCTTTTCGTTTGGATTTAGAATATCTACCAAACGCTTGTGGATGCGCAGCTCAAACTGCTCCCTGCTATCTTTGTGTACAAACGTAGAGCGATTTACGGTATACTTCTTGATTTCTGTTGGAAGTGGGATAGGACCACTCACCTTTGCCGCATACCGTTCAGCGATCTCTACTATCTGTCGAGCAGAGTTCTCGATAATCTTATAATCGTATGCCTTCAGTCGAATCCTTATTTTTACCTTTTCTTCTTTTTCCTTAGCCATTTTTTTATAAAATCCTAGATCATTTGTTGAAAAAACTCATCAAATGTATAGGATTTCAACTTTTTTATGTAGAAACACTCTACATTAAGTGAGTGCGCCCTTTACAAAGTGTAGAGGGCGCACCTATTAACATAGACCGCTTACTTATTAATCTTGGTTACCACTCCCGCACCAACAGTCTTGCCTCCTTCGCGAATAGCAAAACGCTGTTTTTCCTCAAGGGCAACTGGAGAAATAAGTTTCACGGAAAACTTTATGGTATCTCCAGGCATAACCATCTCCACTCCTTCAGGCAACATAACTTCACCTGTTACATCGGTAGTTCTGATATAGAACTGTGGTTTGTAGCCCTTAAAGAATGGGGTATGGCGTCCACCTTCCTCTTTTGTGAGAATAATAACCTCTGCATCAAAATCGGTATGAGGGGTCACTGATCCTGGCTTTGCAAGAACCTGACCTCTCTCAACGTCTTCCTTTTTAATGCCACGAAGAAGGATACCCACATTGTCTCCAGCACGACCCTCATCAAGTGTCTTTTGGAACATTTCAATTCCGGTCACAACTGTCTTTTGGGTCGGTCGAAGACCAATGATTTCAATTTCTTCGTTTGTCTTAATAACACCACGTTCTACACGGCCGGTAACCACCGTACCACGCCCTTCGATCGTAAAAATGTCCTCAAGAGGCATCAAAAATGGTTTATCGGTATCTCGAACTGGTTCTGGAATATATGTATCCAATGCTTCCACGAGATCGAGAATGGGTTTTGCATCTGCATCATCAGCAGATTTTGCGTTAAGAGCCTTCAAAGCAGAGCCACGAATGACAGGAACCTCGTCCCCAGGAAACTCATACTTCTTAAGCAATTCACGAACTTCGGTTTCTACCAAGTCCACGAGTTCTGGATCATCCACCATGTCCACCTTATTCAAAAATACTACAATGGCTGGAACACCAACCTGGCGTGCAAGCAAAATGTGCTCACGAGTTTGAGGCATTGGTCCATCTACGGCAGATACCACAAGAACCGCACCATCCATCTGAGCAGCTCCGGTAATCATGTTCTTGATATAGTCCGCGTGACCAGGAGCATCAATGTGAGCATAGTGCCTTTTCTCAGACTGGTATTCTGAGTGGTGCAACGCAATAGTAATACCGCGTGCTTTTTCTTCTGGAGCGTTGTCAATTTGATCAACTGACTCCTCCTTCTCGACCAACCCCTTCATGTGAAGGACGTGGGTGAGTGATGCAGTAAGTGTTGTTTTACCATGGTCAACGTGCCCGATGGTGCCTACGTTGACGTGTGGCTTTGATCTTTCAAATTTTGCTTTTTCTGCCATTGTAATAGGTTGCTACGAATAAAAAGTAACTATGTTACTCTTACATTCTTGTAACTTGTTTATTTAAATGATTATTTGGTTACCTGATTAAGTTTATTGATATTTCAAATTATGTCAAGAGCCTGTACTTGTAAAATCGGCACTTTTGATATTAAATGTGGGCAGTCCTTCGAAAGGAGAAAGAGAACCGATGAATAGCAGAGTCGAACATGATGCTGGGACCATTCTTTTTAACCTTACTGTGTTCCCTCCCAAAAACGAAGAAGAGGAACGATACCAGATTTCGCTTCTAAAACGCCGTTTTTACGAATGGGAAAGAAAGCTTGTTTCTTTGGGGCTTGTTTCCGAATGGAAGGGAACCAACCAGGAACATCTAGACCCAAAAGAATGGACGCAAACAATTTTTGAAGTATTTTGGAATGAAGTCATTCGTGGGTATCCATCCCTCAATGCCTCAAGTCTTCCTCAACCCCAAATCTCGAATATCAAACGCCTGCTCATCAACTCTATTACCAACCCATAAAAAATTTAGTCCGCCCTTGTGCGGACTTTTTTCTAGACAAAAGCCTTATTGGTGCAAAATTATCTCTCGAGCGCCTCCCTTCTGTGGTTCTTTTCCTACCCGATACCTACTTACCTGCGGCTTAACAGACCCCATCTTCAAAGCATACTCAGGGTAATAATACTCTTTTCCAATTTCAGTAAAAACGACTTGAGGATTTTCAAAGGCGAGTTTTTGGGCCAGAAGAAGATTGGTGTCTATCTCACGAATGAGATTGAGAATTTGAAAGGTGCAATATATAAGAACTGAAATAAATGCAGTAGTCCAAAATGCACCGTCGCGCAAAGCAAGCAACAAAACTCCTATCAGAACAGCAAGAAGAATGAGAATAAGCCAATGACGAAACCCAACAATTGTTTTTGCGGTTAAACGCGTTTCCTGAACTATGGTGTGAAGACTATTTTTTCTATTATGGAGATTCTGAAAAAGTGAAAGACCACGATCGTTCTTTGGCATAACCTCGTCAACGGCATCCATGATTTCCTTAAGTTCCGTAGTGGTATTTGCTGCATATGTGAGTAAATCATGGTCTAGAGATGCGATCATATATTTATCTATGGCATCCGCCACTCTCTCTGCTGCTGAAGGAGAAATGAGCTTGGAAAGATTGTATATCTCAATTAACCCAGCATCTTCGTCTGCGATAAGGGATTGCATACGTAAATGATTCGATGTTGCTGCGGCAATAGCGAAACCAGCAATAATGGCAAAAAGGAGAGATAGTATAGTAAGTATAGTACTTACATCGATATTTAAAGTAAAAAGTGGAATAAAAAAGGGTATAACAAGAAGAAAAATATTAAAGAAAAATAAAAAAAGGTTTCTCATATAAAAGATTGTTTGCTTCTATTAAGAAGTATAACAAATTTTCTCTATTCAGGTCCATTAAAAGACCTCCTATAGAGGGAGGTCTTTTAATGTCAGTTGACTAGGATCAACATTTTGCGGCCGGGGTGGTTGTGGTGTGGGCAATGTCCGCAACGTATCAATAACGACAAGCAACCGTTCGTATTCCTTCCAATTCATAATTACGTACGATGGATTGCCCCCCTCATCCAAGACTACAGCCTTTCCACTCCCAAACTCAAGAATTTTTTTGATTTTTCCAAAGGTATCCACGATAAAAAGTTAAAATTCAAAAATCAAAATTTTGGAATCGCTTTTAGCGATTTTTATTTTTTACCGGAGATAATCAGCTCGGCGACATTCTTTGGGGTTTCCTGGTAGCTATCAAATTCCATAGTGAAAACTCCACGCCCCTCAGTCATTGAACGAATCTTGGTTGCGTATCCAAACATCTCAGAAAGTGGAACCTTTACATCAATTACCTTTACGTTTGCCCTATCTTCAATTGATTCTATTCTTCCTCGCTTTGCATTAAGATCGCCTGTCACATCACCCAAGAACTGAACTGGAACAATAACTTGCACCTTCATGATTGGCTCGAGAATCGCAATACCAGCCTGTTTTGAAGCATCTTGGAATGCCATGGATCCGGCAATCTTAAACGCAGCCTCAGATGAATCTACATCATGATACGAACCGTCATAAAGTGTTACTGCCACGTCGATCATCGGATATCCCGCAAGAACACCTTTAGCCATTGCCTCTTTGATACCCTTCTCGACGGCAGGAATAAATTCCTGAGGGATAGCACCTCCTTTAATGGCGTTGATAAATTCAAACCCTGCTCCCCGCTCCTTTGGCTCGATGCGGATACGCACATGACCATATTGCCCTTTACCACCAGACTGGCGCACATATTTACCTTCCGCTTCGGCATTAGATTTGATAGCTTCTTTATACGCAACCTGTGGACGTCCGACATTTGCCTCCACCTTAAATTCTCTGAACATTCGATCTACGATAATTTCAAGGTGAAGCTCACCCATACCATAAATCAGCGTTTCATTTGTCTCTTGATCTGTTTTTATACGAAATGTAGGATCCTCTTGCGCCAATCTGCGAAGTGCAATACCCATCTTTTCTTGGTCAGCTTTCGTCTTTGGTTCAATTCGTACAGAAATAACGGGTTCCGGAAATACGATTTTCTCCAAGACAACAGGGGCCGCAGGATCGCAAAGCGTGTCTCCTGTGACGGTCTCTTTAAGACCAACAACCGCCCCGAGATCTCCAGCATACATTTCCTCCACCTCTTCACGGTGGTTTGCGTGCATTCTCACAAGTCTCCCGATTCGTTCCTGCTCTCCCTTTGTGGAATTAAGGATATACGTACCTCTTTTTAGAACACCGGAATATACTCGAACATAGGTAAGGTTTCCGATAAAAGGATCTGTTGCAATCTTAAACGCGAGGCCGGAAAAAGGCTCCTCGTCACTTGGGTGTTTTTCGATTTCGGTACCCGTATTAGGATCTTCACCTTTAATTGCCGGAATATCCAACGGAGAAGGTAAATAATCAACAACAGCATCAAGAACAAGCTGAACTGCCTTATTCTTTAACGCAGAACCACAGAGAACAGGAACCACCGCACCCGCGATTGTTGCCTTTCGCAATGCACCACGAAGCTCTATTTCACTAATCTCTTTTCCATCTAGATATTTGGCAACCAACTCATCATCCTGCTCAACTATTTTCTCAATCAAATTATGTCGATACATCTCTGCCTCTGCTGAAAGATCTTCCGGTATATCGGAAAGAATATTCTTTTCCCCATGTTCTCCTTCAAACGTGACTGCCTTCATTCGAATCAAATCAACCACGCCTTTAAACTCTGCCTCAGAACCAATGGGGATGGTAATCGGAATCGCGTTTGGGGTAAGCCGATCATGAATAGATGCAAGAGATCTATCAAAACTTGCACCCAAACGATCTAGTTTATTAATAAAACAAATGCGTGGTACATGATATTTGTCTGCCTGCCTCCATACGGTTTCCGATTGGGGTTCTACTCCAGCCACTCCATCAAACACCACAACACCACCATCCAAAACACGCAAAGAACGCTCTACCTCAACAGTAAAATCAACGTGACCTGGTGTGTCGATAATATTAATCCGATGTTCATGATCCTTCTTTACTTTATCTAGGTCAGCAGCGCCGTCCTTAAAATAGGTTGGCGTCCAAAAACATGTAGTTGCTGCCGCGGTAATAGTAATACCACGCTCACGCTCCTGCTCCATCCAGTCCATAACTGCTGCACCTTCGTGTACCTCTCCAATTTTGTACGAAATGCCGGTATAAAACAAAACACGCTCGGAGACAGTTGTCTTTCCAGCGTCAATGTGAGCAATAATTCCAATGTTTCTATATTTTTCTAATGGGTATTGTCGAGACATGAAAGAAAATCAAAATACAAAAGTTAAAAATCAAAATTGTTGCCATGAAAAATTCTTTTTGAGAATTTTTCACTCCTTATTTTGATATTTAATTTTTTATTTTTAACCTTAAAACTTTACCACTTAAAGTGCGCGAAGGCTTTGTTTGCCTCAGCCATTCTGTGGGTATCATTACGCTTCTTCATTGCGGTACCCTCTTTTTGAACAGCCAACATAAGTTCCTCAGCAAGCTTTTCTTGCATGGACTTTCCGCTTTTAGTCTGTGCCGCGCCAATAATCCAACGCAATGCCAAACTAAATCTTCGTGTAGGACGAACTTCTCTTGGAACCTGATAGTTTGCCCCACCAACTCTTCGGGAAGCCACCTCGACGGTCGGGGCGACGTTATCGATGGCAGTCTTCAAAACCTCGGATGGGTCTTGATTCATCTTTTCCTTTACGATATCTAGAGCACCGTACATAATTTTTTCTGCCGCAGACTTCTTACCATCGTACATGAGCTTATTAATAAAACGCGTAACCTCTACGCTATCATAGACGGGGTCCGCCTCAACTTCACGGGTATATTTTCTTTTTCTTCGCATACGTATTTAAATTATTTCGATTTTGGCCTCTTTGCGCCGTACTTAGAACGCTGTTGTTTTCTGTTTTGAACACCGCTTGTGTCTAATTTACCACGCACGATGTGATATCGTACGCCAGGAAGATCTTTAACTCTTCCGCCACGAATAAGAACAACGGAGTGTTCCTGAAGATTGTGCCCTTCTCCTGGAATATACGCAGTAACTTCCATACCGTTTGTTAAACGAACACGGGCTATCTTACGCAATGCAGAGTTTGGTTTCTTTGGAGTGGTTGTGGTTACCTTCACACACACACCTCTCTTAAACGGTGAAGAACTCTCAATTGGTCTATTTTTGAGAGAATTAAAAGTAGTATCAAGCGCTGGCGCCTTTGTCTTTTTTACTGTTTGTTTTCTTTTATTCTTAATAAGTTGGTTAATTGTCGGCATACCCCGTAGTGAAACGTAGACTTTTGCATAAGCAAACATGAGAGTCGACGTAATTTAATTTTCAGTTTAAATAAATTTTTTGTTTCTTAAATTACCCCTAGCAAAGAAAAATCACATAGTCGACTTTTCACTACCGGGCATAGCACTAAATTTCAGGATTTAAATGTAACAGAATTCACCTAATACGTCAACACTTTTGCGAAAAAGACCTACCATTATCACCTTTCTTCAAGATGAAGTCACAGAAATATATTGACATATACACATATTTTGTGTTATAATTAAACCAGATAGTTGAAAGGAGGTGTCTATAGTGACACCGAGAGGATTAGAAGAAACGGTGAGACTGGTATACCTCCAGTTCTCATTTAACAACGAATCTCTCATCCCGATGTCTTTGCGGACACTTCCAGACGAGACGTTCAGGCAACATGTTGAGAGAAAGACTAGAGGTGTCTCTGGAAACGGAGAGCAGCTTTTGGCTCCTGTTGAGAATAATCTGGGAATCGAAGAAGCTGCCAAAGAGATGCTGTCCCATCCGGAATATACACTCGTGGATGTACAGCACCAGATAAGGCTTGGAGGGGTAAAGGGTGTATATCACATGCTTCGATTCGTTTTTGCGCGAAACAAGCATGCACTTCCCAATCCCAACATCAACCTTGAAGAGGCAAAAAATATCCTCCGTCGCATCTGTCGTGAAGCAATGTGGCGAGTTCGCATCTTCATGAATCCTTATGCAAAAGAAGGAATGGTGGGTGAAGAATTCATGTTGAGCATAAACCTTGAAGCACGCAACCCCCTCTTCGACGGAAAAACCGGAGAACATCTCATGGTGTGGAAAAAGGATGAAAATGGCGAACGCATTGCTGGCTCCAAGGCCCCCCTGCACCCCACCCAAGTTCTTCACATTGGAGATACCATCTACCTTTCCGCAATATAGAGAAGACCACACAGTTGGTCTTTTTTTTATCCACGAAATATAAAGAATGAAACCAGGGTGTTTACAATCGGATACAACGTTCCAAATCCAAAAAAGATAAAGAGTAAAAGCAGAATGGGACCATATTGTTCAAGAAAAACCTGAATCTCAAAAAACTTGTGTGGCAAAAAGGCAAAGAGGACCTTAGACCCATCAAGTGGTGGTATAGGAACAAGATTAAACACGGCAAGAAAAATATTGATGGTAATGACCCAATTAAAAAGAGATAGGGTCATCGGATTTAAAATACTCAGGGCATCGAATCCACGCAACGCAAAGGCAAACAATCCTGCAAACAGAATGTTCGAAAGTGGTCCGGCGGCTCCAATCATCCCTGCACCCAATTTTGAATTTTTTAGATTATAAGGATTATACGGCACCGGTCTTGCCCACCCTATAATCGGAAGGCCTGAGAAATAAAGGAGAAGCGGAAGTAAGATTGACCCAAATGGATCAAGATGAGACACAGGATTTAATGTAAGGCGCCCCGCTCTTCGTGCAGTATCATCCCCCAACGCCTCCGCTACATATCCGTGCGAAATTTCGTGGATAATTACCGCAAACATAAAAATAGCGAGCTGAACAATAACTATTGTAAAATCCATATTATAATGTTATAACTGTTCTACTTGTTATATTTGTTCTAGGTGTTTTGTCTCTGCGTTGTATGTTTTCATCATTTTAGCAATTAAAACATATAGAGCAATTACGACACCTAGGATAATTAGAGTAATTAGAACATCTATGAAACAGTGCTATTTTTGCGAAAAAAGCGCAATCAAGTCAACAACACGAGTTCTCCTTCGTGGTAATTATAACCCAACGAGCAGCTCAAAGAAACAGCCAAACTTGCAGTGGCTTAAAAACCCTTTGGGAGAGGGCCGCGTGAAGGCGTGCGTAAAGTGCATTAAGACGATCACCAAAAAGGGTAAGTAATATTGCGCGAGTCAACTCTCTCTGATAAGCTTGTTTTTACAGGCTTATTTTTATTTTTTTGGTGCTGATGCATTATCGGGCCATCGGATAGTGGTAGTCCGTACCCTTGGGGTGGGTATAGCAGCGGTTCGATTCCGCTTGGCCCGACTAACATGATTTTAAGAATCGTAAAAAATACACCCTCTTTTCGGGTGTGTTTTTTACTATGTGGCAATGATCGCGATGTAATCACCTTCGTTAGCGTTGGTCTTTTTAAATTTATACCCATTTTCCTTTAACCATTCAGCAAACGGGTTTCCATTGTCGGCAATCACTGCGATACTGTCCTGATAATGAGTGCTTATTTCCTGCTCAACACAGTACTGAAGCACATCACGAGGCATGTCCGTAGCACACACGAGAGTAATTTTCTCAAAAACGGGTCTCTTACTGCCCTTAGCCATCTTTTTCACCTCCTTTATCTAAGAAATGTCCTTCCCCATATTCAGACTTTCCAAGAGCAATACCCAAAGAAATGAGGTTCGCGCGGTAACAAATTAACTCTGTTGCGAGTTCACGACACACTCGCCGTATACGTTCTCCAAGCTCCACACCATCCCGACTACCATAAAGCTTTGCGCGTGCAATGATAATTTCCGCATAACGATCCATACCCACGAGTTCCCCAATTGCGTAGTCCTGAGCATCAAATTCAAGGTTTCCCAGAGAATCAACACTCTTGTCTCCATACTTCTCAGCCGCCTTATTTTTTTCTCGCTCAAGACGACAGATGTATTCTTCGCTAAAATCCATTCGCCGTACTCCTTATCTAAAAGAACTTTCAAAAAAATAACATACCCAACAAGCCCTGTCTACAAACCCCCATAGGTTGATATGCTAAAATAGTGCATATGCATATTATTGTTGCCTCAAAAAATCCGGTAAAAATGAATGCCGCACTCAACGGTTTTCAAAAAATGTTTCCCGAACAATCTTTTACTATAGAGGGGGTCTCTGTTCCCTCTGGGGTTTCAGAACAACCAGGAAGCGATGAAGAAACCTTCCGAGGGGCCTTCACACGCGTCAAAAACGCAAAAGAACAATTCCCCCACGGCGACTTTTGGGTTGGAATGGAAGGAGGTGTTGATGAACACGATGGAAACATGGGCACATTCGCGTGGATCGTCGTACATTCAAAAGAAGGACGTTGGGGAAAAGGGAAAACAGGAATGTTCTTTCTTCCTCATCCTGTCGCAGCTCTTGTAAAACAGGGGCACGAACTCGGAACTGCGGATGACATTGTGTTCGGGGATTCAAACTCAAAACAAAAAAATGGGGCAATAGGACTTCTCACCGACAACCTTCTCGACCGCGCAGAACATTATACTTCTGCAACCATCTACGCCCTCATCCCCTTTAAAAAACCTCATCTTTATTGAACAAAAAAGACAAGGACAAAATCCTTGTCTTTTGTAGTACCCCGCTTTTTCTTTCCGGCTGAAGCCAGGTGGGAACCCGCAACATGCAACCCACAGGTTACAGTTATATGAGGCATCCCGAAAGGATTTATTTGATCCGAAAAAAACGGGGCCTTGTTATCATAATACCACTTTTTTACCATCAGCAAAAACTTTATACTGTTGATAAGTGGTAACAATAAATTATTGTCTAAAATTTAAAGAATAAAATGCAAAAATCAAAATCATTTTGGATTTTACATTTTAAGATTTGCATTTTAAATTCACATGGCTACGCACAAAATTCGTATTGGAGTACTAATGGGTGGGATTTCGAACGAACGTGAAGTCTCATTGAAATCTGGAGAACAGGTGTACGCGCACCTTCCTCGTGATTATTACAATGTCCACGCAATAGAAATTACAAAAGAAGGAAAGTGGATATTGAACGGAAAAAAGATACTCCGCCTGTTCCCAGAAAATGATCTTAAAAAACATATTGATGTGACGTTTAATGCCCTTCACGGCACCTTTGGAGAAGACGGTAAGGCACAAGCAATACTTGAAACGCTCGAAATTCCTTATACCGGCTCAGGTATTCTTGCAAGCGCTCTTGGTATGAATAAAAAGGCAACACTTGAACTTGCAAAAACGAGCGCCATTCTTACCCCAAAAACCATCTCGATTCACAACACATCGTCCCAAAAACAAATTACATCCCAAATTGAAACAACAATAGGATTCCCATGCGTAATAAAACCAAATGCGTCCGGATCAAGTGTTGGAGTAAGTATTGTACGCACATCATCGGAGCTTTGGAAAGCGCTCCAAAAGGCAAAAAGAGAAGATTCCCATATCCTTGCCCAAGAATACATTGAAGGACGCGAACTTACCTGCCCGATACTAGGAAACGCAAAGGATCTCAACCCCGTTTCGCTTCCTCCGATTGAAATAAAAACAGAATCAACCTTCTTTGACTACAAAGCAAAATATTTCTCAAAAAAGACACAAGAGCTCTGTCCTGCCCCCATTCCATCTTCTCTCGAAAAAAAAATACGCAACGCAAGCCAAAAAATACATCTCCTTTTAGGGTGTGACGGTCTCACTCGTTCCGATTTCATTTATTCTCCAGAACGAAACAAACTTTATTTTCTTGAAATAAACACTCTCCCCGGCCTTACTGAAGCAAGTCTTTGTCCAAAAGCTGCGAAAGCTGCCGGAACACCATTTCCGGAACTTCTCCATTCGTTAATACAGCTAGCTCTTCGAAAACAGGGCTTGTTTAAAAACCTTCTTTAAAAAGAAAATGCCCCGAGAACATTGGGGCGTTTTTTCAGTTAACCATATGAGGCTCAAAAATCTTAACTTGGCTTGTTGGAACACGGTTAATCCTTGCAAGAACATGCTGCGCGCTACTCGGAGAAAGTTTCCTCACAAACGCAGTAAGCAGACCAGATCCGTCTTTCTCTGTCTCAAAAGATGCTCCTGGCGCAACCCGGTCGGGCTGAGCAAGAACCAAAACCCGAACACCCCTGCCTATGGGTGAGAAATCTGCATGTCCCAAACCTCTATAAAAAAATTCAGAAGACCTGTAAGCAATCATTCGTTGCCTCCTCTATTGTGTCGGTGCTGATAATGTTTTACTACAATACTCACTATTTGACAAGACTAGAACATGATCTCCTCCTCCGCACGTGTATAGGCATGAATTTCTTTTGGAGAAAACCACAATTTAATCTCTGCCTCAGCCTCTGCAATATTTCCTGAAGCATGCACAATGTTTCGCACTCCCCTTTTTTGCGCGTTTGCGAGCACGGGAGAATCCACAGAATAGTCTCCACGAATAGTTCCCATATCAGCAGTAGAAGGAAGCGTACCTCCGGTAATTTTGCGCACCATTTCCACTGCATGAATTCCCTGCACCACCATCTTCACCACAGGACCAGATGCCATAAAATCAACAATCCATCCATGCACCATTTTTCCTATCTTCACCGCATCGGCTGTCCCCATCTCCTTCACTGGATCCAATCCATACTTTTCATACGTTGAAAGCGTCTTTTCTCCCATCGCACGAAGATTTGCCTCCGAGGATGAATAGTGTCGAGCAAGGTCCTTTTTTGATGCTTGAAACATCTGCATTGCAACAATTTTTAATCCACGCTGCTCAATACGACGAACAATTTCACCAACCAAACCTCTCTTAACCCCATCAGGTTTTACAATAACGAGTGTCCGCTCTTCTTTTAATAATAGTTTTGCCATAAAAATTTTTGTGATTATCTGTATCTTATATTACTTTTTCTTTTTAATTTCAAGCGATAACTCCCTAAGCTGTGCTTCTGAAACAGAAGCTGGCGCATCCATCATAAGATCACGCCCGTCGCCTGTCTTGGGAACTGCAATCACCTCACGAATGTTGGGCTCATTTTCAAGAATCATAATAAGACGATCAATTCCCGGCGCTATCCCTCCATGAGGAGGTGCACCGTACTCAAATGATTCCAGCATGTGTCCAAAATTATCTCGAATCCGTTCCTCGGTAAAACCCATAATTTCAAAAGTGTTTTTGAGTGCCTCCGGGCGATGATTTCTAATACTCCCTCCACCAACCTCATATCCGTTCAAAACGATATCGTACTGAGTGGTAAGTATCTCCCCCACACGCTCCTTTCGCATAAACTGATCCATGTGTTCCGGTTTTGGGGCAGAAAATGGATTGTGTGTGAATGTCCAGCCACCATCCTCTGTTTTCTCAAAGAAAGGAAAATCAACGACCCAACAAAACGCTAGCGTGTCTGGATCACTCTTGTCGGTTCTTATATCCGGACGATCGTTTCCGTATTTTTCCATCGCTTCATGATAGGGAATTCTGGGAAAAGGAATTTGTTGTATCTTCTTATGAGGGTACAATTTTTGCACAAGCTCAATCATCATTCGCTCGATGAGCCCCATTACATCGTTCTCCTGCACAAAACTCATCTCGAGATCAAGTTGTGTAAACTCTGGCTGACGATCTCCACGCGTATCTTCGTCTCTGAAACAACGTGCAACCTGAAAATAACGCTCCATGCCCGCGACCATAAGCAATTGTTTGTACTGTTGTGGCGACTGGGGTAATGCGTAAAAGCTTCCTGGATAGAGCCTAGACGGTACCAGATAATCTCTGGCGCCTTCGGGAGTAGACTTACTTAAAATCGGGGTCTCTATCTCAACAAAATCCTCACCCACCAAAAAATCTCTCATGAACTTAATTGCCTTGGAACGATTTCGAATATTCTTTTGAAGCCGAGAACGACGTAAATCAAGATAGCGATATTTCATCCGTATTTCTTCCCCAATCTCCGTCCCATCAGTTCCAATCTCAAAAGGAGGGGTCTTTGCTTCGTTTAAGACCCTCAGCTCATGCACCAACACCTCATACGCCCCCGTGGGAATCTCGCCATTTACCATCTTCTCAGGACGCTTGTTTACCTGCCCCACAACAGAAATAACCCACTCTGGACGAAGATTGTTAGCAGTCTCAAACAGATTCTTGTTATTTCCTAAAAATACAAGTTGAGCAGTACCCGTTCGGTCACGCAAATCAATAAAAATAATCTTTCCGTGATCTCTTCGCACAGAAACCCATCCGGAAAGTTCAACAACCTCACTTTCCTTGTTAACAATTTCGCCAATAAGTGTACGCATACAAAATTAGAAAATAGAAAACCTACGAAAAGATTATAGAACAAAAACTCTTGTTGACACAATATCAAATACTGTGCTTTATTTTTATTAGTTCATTGTTACGTCAAAAACAAAAAGGAGGAATAACATGAAACCCGTAGAGATATCTGAGAATAGTTGGCACTATAAATGGGTTCGCTTCACGAGAAAACTATGGAATATGGACACGCTGCCTTATAGTTTCTGCTCATATTTTTGGTCGCTCGTATTCAGTCCCCTTATGGCTCTGGTCAATCGCTATACGCTCATGACACTCCTCGGAGCCATACTTTTTTATCTCCTAGCAGACATAGTCACTGCTACTGGCGTTCTGGGTGTTTTAAAATTCTTAGCTTTTATCATGGGATTGGCCTTGGGATTTGTTGTACTCTTGATTATAATTGAAGGCACAAGCAGCCTTTTGGGACCCGGCATAAAGTCCATTAAAAACAAATACTGTCCACTGATTCACTACACCAAGAAAGGAGAGAATTCATAATGAACATCAGCAAAAGAAGCTTGCACTATCGCTGGGTGGAGTGGGTATATAGCTTTTATTCTAGAGAGCCAATACCCAACAATCTGTGTGGGTATTTTTGGAAACTAGTTCTTAGCCCCCTTCCCCTTATTTTTTCTTTTCTCATTTATTCTCTTTCTCTAGTTGTCTGCCTTGCACTTGGAACCATCTTTTGGGTTTGTGGATTTAAGCCAAATTTCAATTTCGTAAACCTCTCTGAACCAAACTACTGCGATGGTCCACTAAACACATTTTGGAGTAACGACTATAAGAGAGGTTTATATTCATCAAAAAGACAGTACACAAATAACAACATTGCGCCTTGGGAAGTCCTCCTTGTTGTTGGAGCAATCGTATTTGCCTGCGCTACGCCACAACTTTCACTCATGTTTTTCGCTGGAGGAACACTGTTGTGGCTTGTCGCCCTCCTCTTCATGCGTTCAGGAAAGCTTGTGGGCCCATTTATTCAATCTGTCAAAGAAAAACACTGTAAGAAGCTTACCTTCATCGACTAGAGAAAAATCCCCGTGATACGGGGATTTTAATTTTAAAAAGTATCAACTCGTAATAAACCGGATCCTGTAATAGTTATTTTTAATCGCTCTTTATCTGTCCTAAAAATCTGATTCGTATGCGCAAGCAATATATCCAAAATCTCTTTTTTAGGATGCCCGTAATTATTCTTCCCTACCTCGATAACGCTTACATTTGGTCTAATTTTTTCCATTAACGCGTTGTCTAAACCAGTTTTTGAACCGTGATGAGGAACCTTCAAAATATCTGCGGAGAGATATTCGCTTGGAATTTTATGTAACTTCTCTTTTGGTACGTCTGCGGTAAAAAGTATAGTTTTCTCGGCAAAAGAAAAACGCGTCACTACCCCCGCATCATTTATTTTTTTTGCGCGAACAACCTCCTTGTTGTGGGAAGGATGTAATACAAGCATTTTTGCCCCAGCAAATTCTAGTTCGTCTCCGGCACGAAGCACCGCAATGTTCAAATTTTTTTCTTTACGTTTTTCTGTAAAAACCCTAAATGCCTCCGTATCATTTGTTCCTCCATTACCAAATACATAATCAATCCTGTAGGAATTAAAAAGATCAACAAAACCCCCAAAATGATCCTTTTCAGGATGGGTAACGAGAATCGCATCAATACGCCTCGCCCATGGTGGCAACACCGCCCCAACTTCGCTTATCAGTCTTGCGTTTGGCCCCCCATCAATAATTAACCGTTTGCCGCCTGGCAACACGAGAAGTGTGGCGTCGCCCTGTCCAACAGAGAGAAAATACGCCTTAACATCCTTTGAAAAATAAAAGGGGAAAACCGTGGCATAGAGCCAAATATCGAAGACAAAAATAAGAAAAAGAATGCCCCAGAGATGCCTTTCTCCCTGCATAGCCATATCTTCAATTTTTTATTAAACCCGAAATGAATACCTTGTTCGCAAGCCTGGGGAGGTTCATTTACTCTCCACTACATTTCTAAAATAAAGAAGGCAGTTCCTCTTCCATGAAGCAAAGAGCCCTTTAAACAATCGGTGTGCCTCATTCTTGTATTCTACAAGTGGATCGTGCTGACCATACGCACGTAACTGAACCGACTCACGAAGCTCGTCCAAAGTCTCCAATTGATCCATCCAAAGCCTGTCTAAAATAGTGAGAAGAAAAGATTTTAAGAGGGTTGGCTGTTTTTGCGAAATCTTGTGACGCTCAAATGCAGAACGCAATGCATCCATGAATAATTCTTTTATTTCTCTCCGCATCGTCTCAACGTCGACATCTTCGTGTTTCTGTAACTGTTCCGAAACCTTTTCTCCAAGCGTCTCTTTATCTGAAATAAGATTTGCCTCACACATCTTCAAGAACTCCTCAAAGTTCCATTCAAACACCTCACCATCCATCTCAAGACCTACAAGCATTTCCATGGCATCAAGCAGTGTGCTCTCGTAATACGGAATTACTGCCTCATCAGAAAGAGCCAGTACCTCATCACGATGTCTATACACACCATAGCGTTGTTTATTAAGCACATCATCGTATTCTAGCGTTCTCTTTCTTGCGTCAAAATTAAAACCTTCTACTTTTGACTGAGCAGACTCAATTGTTTTTGAAATTAAAGAAGATTCGAGAGGCATCGACTCTGGCACATTCATCCGCTGCATCATGTTTTTCAGCTTCTCACCTCCAAAAATTTTAATGAGGTCGTCTTCAAGTGAGATGAAAAATCTGCTTTCTCCCGGATCGCCTTGCCTTCCACTGCGCCCTCTTAACTGATTATCAATTCTCCGCGACTCATGCTTTTCTGTGCCAATTACATAAAGCCCGCCCAATTCTTTTATTTTTTGAGACTCCTCTGGGGTGGTGGGGTTGCCACCAAGAATGATGTCCACCCCTCTCCCCGCCATATTTGTAGCGACGGTGACTCCACCAAATTTTCCTGCCTGTGCAATAACATTTCCTTCTTTCTCGTGCTGTTTCGCATTCAACACTTGGTGACGAACTCCTTCGTGGGTAAGCAGCACCGAAAGTATCTCGTTATTTTCAATCGAAGTTGTTCCCACAAGCACCGGCTGTCCAATTTCGTTTCTTTTTTTGATCTCTTCTATGACTGCAACCCACTTCGCGTTTTTTGTTTGAAAAATAAGATCAGATTGGTCTTTTCGAGCAATCGGACGATTTGTGGGAATTTCTATCACATCAAGATTGTACACTTTGTGAAACTCCTCGGCACTCGTTTTTGCGGTGCCTGTCATGCCGGCAAGTTTTGTATATAATCTGAAATAATTTTGTATGGTCACAGATGCAAGAGTCCTCGATTCTTGTTTAATTGCCACACGTTCTTTTGCTTCTATCGCTTGATGCAAGCCGCCACTATAGCGTCTCCCGTGCAACATTCTCCCGGTAAACTCGTCTACAATAATTATCTCCCCGTCTTTCACGACATATTCCTTATCCTTATGATAAAGCGCTTGCGCCTTGAGAGCGCTCTCAAGGTAATGCAAATAACGAAATCCAGAAGGATCATACGCGTTCGGCAACCTTAACATCTTTTCTATTTTTTCAATACCCTCTTCAGTAAATGTTGCTGAACGTAACTTACGATCAACCACATAATCCTCGTCCTCCTTGAGCCTTTTTACCACCTGCGCCATCTCTCTATATAAATCACTCGATTCCTCTTGCGGAGCGGATATGATAAGAGGTGTTCGGGCTTCATCAATCAAGATACTGTCGATTTCATCAACAATAGCAAAATGATGCCCACGCTGAGTCTTTTCGCCTAGTGAATAGACAAGATTATCTCTGAGGTAGTCGAAACCGAATTCCGTATTTGTGCCATATATCACGTCAGCTTCATAGGCATCTTTCTTTGAAATAGGTTTTAAAAAATTCTGAACAATATGAAACCCCCCTTCACGATCACGCGTCTTATCCGCATCTTCCTTTTTTTCCTCTACAAGATGCGTGGGATCATAAAGAAAACTTCCAGCAGAGGTAAGACAACTTGTCTTGAGCCCAAGAAAATCATAAATCTGCCCCATCCACACCGCGTCTCTCCTCGCAAGATAATCATTCACAGTAACCACATGCACTGACTCACGAAGAGCGTGTGTGTAAACAGGCAGTGTTGCGACTAATGTTTTTCCTTCACCCGTCGCCATCTGAGCTATGTTGCCCTCATAAAGCACCATGCCACCAATAAGCTGCACGTCATAATGTCGTTGTTTTAACGTACGCTTTGCAGCTTCGCGCACGAGCGCAAAAGCCCGCACGAGCTTCTCATCTCCTTCATCAATATTTCTAAGGTCGCTCGTAAGCGCGCGTAACTCATCATCTGTTTTCGAAGCGAGTTCGTCCTCACACGCGTTTATTTCGGCAACCAGCTTTCGATAACGGCTCAAAAGTCTTCCTTCACCAAAGATATTTTTAAGAATTTTTTGTAACATCTTGACAAAATCAATAAAAAGAGGAATAATACTACTTATTCATTTTATGCCGCGCGCATACCAATTACGGAAGCCGCGGCACTCCACAACTACTATGCAATACGGAAAACATTACATACTAGAATGTACTGTGGAGCAGAACGACATGCTCTCAAACCTCGAAGGGATAAAAACCCTTTTTTCGAACATTGTTCACACGCTCAACATGACACCGGTCTCCGACTGCGTATACCATGTATTTCCAGGGTCTAACGGCATCACCGCATTTCAGGTAATCGCTGAATCCCATATTTCTATTCATACATGGCCTGAATATAATTATTTTTCTTTCGATGTATTTTCGTGTAAGGACTTTGATGATAAATCACTCGATGTCCTTTTGCACAAAACATTCCCCATCGACAAAAAGGTAAGCCAGATTGTGCATCGAGGAACTCTCATGATGAATGGATCAGATCTAACCCAAGCACCCGCAGAACCTACTCCAACTCCCCTTGCTTAACCTTTTGCGCCCCACGCCTGAACTTCGCAGACTGCTTTCCTTTGTACGCTTTTATTTGACGAGCCAGCTCATCTTTGACCTCGTCTACCGCAGAAAAAATATCAAGACCTTCTGACTGTGCACGCAGCACAGAACCCGGAAGTACGAGATTAACATCCGCGTGAAACACATCTCCCTTTCTATGATGTTGAGTAGTTTTAGAGACATCAACACGGGCCTCTGCCACACCTCGTTCTTCGTGCACACGAATAAGCTTGCTTAGTCCGTTAATTTTTTCATCAACGTACGATTCGATACTCGGCGTAA
Source organism: uncultured Candidatus Saccharibacteria bacterium (assembly GCA_964388055.1). Taxonomy (GTDB): domain Bacteria; phylum Patescibacteriota; class Minisyncoccia; order UBA6257; family JACRHW01; genus CAYLXU01. The sequence continues at coordinate 22,976 of CAYLXU010000005.1, forward strand.
TTTCAAAGTTTTTTGCGCTTATGATAATTTTCATAGGCATTCAACCAGTTACTGTTTCTTTTGTTTATTAGGCTGCCCCCAATAAGTTGGTGGACAAATCTATTGTAAAAGGAATGTCCCGAAAACACAAACCCTCCGAAATCGGAGGGTTTGTCACGAAGGGGAATGAAGACTATCTCTTCTTTCCTGCCTTCTTTGCCTTTGGCTTTGCTTTTGCCTTTGCTTTTTTCTTTGCAGCCATTTGAGCATTCACTCTGCTTGCGCAGAATGTGTAATGTTTTTTTTGTCGTCACATATTAATCGACTGTATTGATACATGACAACAACATTCCATTCCTACTTTTATTTTATATGATTGTTGTCAAATTGAATTGTGGATAAGTCCCGTTAGAAACAAATCACGGTGTGATAACAAAAAATATTTTTTGGTAAACAACAAAATACAAATCAATAATTATTTTTAATTAATGAAAGTGGTCGTGGTTTCACGGGATAAGTACCAAATTTATTTTTTGAGAAGCGAAATTCAAATTTACAAAACAAAAAAGGTTTCGTCCTAAGTGATCTGCCAGAGTTATACTCCACGTCATTTGATTTCAGTGAGTGCTAGCTGGCAGATCAACCAAGACAAAACCGTATCTTAATTGTATATTCCCTGTTGTCCTCGTCAACCCCAGATCTCAGAATCTTCACATAAAAAGAAGCCTGTCTAGTATTAACTCGACAGGTCAAATGATATGATTTTCATAGATCTTACAAGTGGGGTGATCACACATGGAACTCGACAATCAACGAAAGATGCTTGAAATAGCATATCTTGTTGCAAAGCAAAGCAATGATCCCTCTACACAAAATGGGGCATTGCTTATCAATGGTAGAGAAGATATTGTTGGCATAGGAATCAATCAATTTCCACGTGGTGTGCGAGAAACTGCCGAACGGTGGCAACAACCACTCAAATACAAGATTGTCGAACATGCTGAAAGAGATGTGCTCTATGATGCCACACGAGAGGGTGTGCCCACAGAAGGACTCACTATGGTCTGTCCATGGGCTCCATGCACCGATTGCGCACGTGCAATCATCCAGTGTGGAATCAAAAAACTCATTACACACAAACAAGCATTTGATAGATCTCCCGAGTTCTGGAAGCAAGACATCGAAATAGCACTCACTATACTTCAGGAAGCCGGAATTGAGCACGTTGCTTATGATGGAAAAATTGGCGCAGAAGGAGTATTGCATAGTGGCGTACTCTGGAATCCATAAACCCCGTTAGATTAAAAAATAAAATCGCTCCGATAGATATCGGAGCGATTTTTTGTTACACCAAAGCTCCCCGCATCTCAAGATCACGAAGACGACGATAGATTCCATTCATGCGCGCAAGTTCTTCATGTGTTCCAATTGCCTCAATCTTTCCATCATCTAATACAACAACTAGATCCGCACTCATAATAGTACTAAATCTGTGCGCGATAACAAATATCGTACATGCCCTGTCTCGTATAAGATCATCGATCGCTTTCTGCACATGTTCTTGTGAAACGGCATCGAGAGAACTCGTTGCCTCATCAAGAATCAATATTTTTGGATCACGATAAAGCGCGCGCGCAATTGCAAGACGCTGTCTTTGTCCACCAGAGAGTCGTACACCATCTTCTCCAATCATTGTGTCGTATCCGTTAGGAAGAGAGAGAATAAACTCGTCAGCATACGCTCGCCGAGCTGCGATCTCTTCATATCCCACAGGAGCGTCCGGACGAACCATACGAATATTTTCCCTTACTGTCGCATCAAATAGTTGCACATCTTGAGAAACAACGCTTATCCCCTCTTGGCGATACTTGTGGTAATCCATTTCCCGCAAATCTATTCCATCAATTAAAACCATTCCACTCGTTGGATCATACTCTCTTAACAAAAGCGATGCAAACGTCGATTTTCCTCCACCGGAATATCCTACAAGCGCAACCGTTGTGTTGGGATGAACAACTAAATTCACATTCTGCAACGCATCCTGTTTTCCATCTGGATACGAAAAAGAAACATCTTTAAATTCCACTTCTCCGGTCATAGAACTATTCCAATGAGGAGAACCTGGTTGACGAACAGATGGAACAATACGCAAAAGTTCTACAAGTTCTCGACACGCCTCACCACCCTCATTAAGACGTCTTTGAAAGTCGGAAAGTCGATACAGGTTGGAATAAACTCGTTCAAGCCACATGGTTGCAAGAACCGCAACACCTATCCCTTGTTCAGGAACAAATGCCCACACAATCGTCGCGTACATCACAACACGAGATAAGGAAACAACATGTTCTTGCCACATAATGTAACCCGTGTATTTTTTATGCCTCCATTTCTCGTCCATCCAAAATCCGGTCAACAACATTTCGTGCTCATCATTCTGTTGTTCCTCGATCCCAAATTGTTTGAGTGTTCTCCAGTTCTGTGTAAGTTCCGATCCATCCTGCTCAATCCGCTTCATTTGTTTTCTAAACGACTTCCTGAGTGGTGTAAGTTTTTTTTCGTTTAATACAAGCACCAACGTATAGAGCATAATCGTAGAAAGGGCGAGCGCACCGAAGTGCCACCCAATCCACCACACACCGATACTGGTAAAAATAATTCTGACCACGATCGGAAGCGTATCAAAGATAAAATTATCAATGAGATATTCAACCTTCATAACACTCTTTGCGAGAATAGATTCTTTCTCTCCGGTTGAATGGGATATGTGCCAAGCAGTATCAAGCCGCAATTCTTTCCTGTGGCCAAATCCCCACAACATTTTCCACATTCTCCAGAAAAAATTATTTCTTCGGTTATCCATTTCTCTTCTCAGAATTGTCCCGCTTGCATACAACACAAGCGTCACGACACAAATTATCATCAAATCGTGCATAGTCATACCTGTCATAAGTCCATCAAAAAACCATTTAGCAGGATAAATCTGCGCCATAAGCACAATCTCGGCTATCACAAGCCAAACAAATACCCCAGAAGCAAGCTTTTTGAGTTCTCGAACGGATTCGTTAACCTCGGAATCTCTTTGCAATTCTGCGAAGAAATCAAAGATGGTACGCACCCCCATGATTCATCACTCCTTTCCTTTGGGGATGGGGTTTTCATTTTCAAAGAACACCACAACACACTGGAACACACCCCTTAGAATGTGTACCAAGAAGAACAAAAATCTCGGCACGTTGGGCATGCCGAGATCTATTCTCTATTTATGATTTAGATAGAAAACGACTCAACATGCATCCACAACAAAAGAAACCGGAACGATTCCGTCTGTTGCAAGAATGAACATGTACTGTACGTTCTTCATAATGTGTTTTCCAAATTATATAACATACTATATTTTTGTCAAATACATAAAGGGTTGGCTTGGTAATAAAAAAGGGCGAAACGCCCCTTTGTTTTTTATGAAAGAATTTTTGGGATAACCCGCTGTTCATAAAATTCCCTTACTGCCAACCCAAACTCTTCCCCTGTTCCCGTGTTGTCTATTCGATAATCGGCTCTTGAACCGATAATGGGAATCTCTACCTCAGTTGCTGCCGCCTCCTCCTCTAAAAACTCCTCGAATGTTTTTTCTCGTTCCCCAGCACGCTCGGCACGCTTACGAGTCCGTTCGTATCTTGTATCCACAGGCGCCGTTACGTATGCCATTATTGATCCAGGAATACCTCGCACAAGCCTTTCTTCTATTTCACGACGAACTCCATCCAAAACAACCACAATTGCTGCATCACGTCTCAATCGAGCCTCTACAGCGTTTGCCAACGTATGGACACCGAAAGCATCTGCCATGACCGTACCAAGTTTTTGTTGATTGTGTCGCGTCGTGGAAAGTCTCCACAATTCCAAGGTTTCGTTGATAATATCAGAAAACCTATGGCGAGAGAAAACAGAACGTACTCCACTAATGCGCGGATCTCCCGTAATATACACATTTAACAAATTGCCAAATGTTTCCTTTCCACCACCCTTTTCCCCAGTAACACCAATTACGAGAGTATTCACGATCTTTCCCTCCACCCTTGCGCGATGGAAAGTACTTCGGAGAGAGAATCCACAACATATGTTGGTTTTGCCCCTTTAATTCTTCGTTTCGTATTGTATCCCCTGGTAAACCCAAAGGTGTGAACCCCGAGTTCCTTACCAAGCCCAATCCCTTCGTGCGTATCATCAACATAAAACGTCTCTTCTGGTTTCACACCGAAATGCTCCACGGTTTCTCTAAGCGCACTGCCTTTTGGCCACGCACCCGCTCTAATATGATCAAACACTTCTTGGAGCTTAAATTGTTCTATGCGTCGCAAAAGGACTTCTGGAACCTCCGCGCTCACAATCGCAAGCTTAAACCCAAGTTCCTTGAAACGCATGAGCAACATTTTTGCCATTTCGTGATCGTGCAGTTTTGTCTCATCCCAGTGCTCATTAAACACACGGGTACGAATAGCGTGATTCAAATCCAAATCGAAATGGGTAATCCCATGTTGGATATAAAACTTTTTGAAATCAGATTCGATTTCATCTCGAAACGCCCCAAGGGAAGGAGGGAGTACTCCATGTGCCTCAAAAATCTCACGAGTACTTTGATATGCAAGACGCAAGTCGTCTATAAGCGTTCCATTCCAATCAAAAATCCCCAACTTCCATCTCAATGCTATCACCCTATCCTTGTCTAGGTACTAAGCGAAGTATATAGAAAATGCCACGCATACGCAAATAAATTTCTAATTTTTAATTTTCGGTTTTCAATCAATTTTAAAATTTTCGAATTAGAAAATGATAAGACCCCGTGTGCTCACGAGGTCTCATGCTTGGGGTGCCCATTCCCCTAGTTTTTTGTGGATCCGAGTGCCAATTGATTCGGCTTCCCTGTCGGACCCCCACATCGTTAACGGCGCATGACTAAACCTTCTCCTTTCTTTTGCCCGTCGTGCAGTCGTGTGTGTGGTGGGAGGAAGCCGGGCCGCGCGATGTTATCGCCTGCGGTCGCCCGACCTCTCCCAAGGAGGATGCTTCTGGGATGCAAGGCTGCGGACGCTTTTGTGGTGCGGGTCCGCCCTCCAAAACGCCTCACATCCCCAACGTCACAGAAAGCCGGTAAAAAAGCGTTGCATCGTGGGTCACCGGCTCCTTTCCTATAGATTTTTCAGTGTCGAGGTTTTTTAGGATGTCCTCTGCATCCCCGCTGCGCCTTGTTCAGGGCGGCGGGATCCCGGTTAGGTACCTGCCGAAGTCCATGATGCGCTCCGGGCTCCTCTCCAAGAATCTGATGGTGCTGATGATGGAGCCGCGCGACCTACTGGCCGGACGGCGCCGCATACACTGGCTGGGGGATGCCCGCCCAAGGACTCTTCTGTCCTTTGGCAAGGCGCTCCTTATCGCTTTTGCGCAGCTTCACTTAATCACCTCCTTTATGGTTGAGCTATTTCAAAAGTCTAATAGTAGTATAGCACATCTACAAATATTGTCAAGCCTTCTTACGGTGGCACATTCCAAGTCCGAATAAGCTCGTAAAAGAAACACCAGCGTTTTACCGCCGGTGTATCTCCAAATGACGAGAGTGACAGATCCTATAAGGTTCTGTGTTGAGAATTTATCTAAAGACAAATTCATTCACTCACTTATGGTTGAAGTATAGCAAATTATTTTTTGTTTGTCAATAAAATCTAAAACAAAAACCCGGACCAAGGCCGGGATGAACTAAAGAGTAATCTTTGAAGAAGCCGCAAGGTATATGAACTGCCCCCACATAAAGTAAAAATAAGAAGATAGGAGAAGTGCCCAAAAACTGCCAAAACTCAGCATAAGAATTACAAAAAAAATAAGCAAAGGAAGGTAAACAACGGATTCGAAAGAGTGTTGGAGGCCACAAAAGGAATATAGTGCCCACCCAAAAACAATTCCACCCATGGCTGGCATAACTACGTGATACATATACATACCAAGCCCTATTTCTATAATATTCTCAGGATATGTCCCCAACCATCCATCAAACACAACAAGGGCGAGATATCCAAAGAAAAAAATTGTGAGAGCATTCAACCTCTGTTCGACGCCATTCATCCACCATTTGTCCATCCTCTCAAAACCACCAATCCTGCCTTCCATGTGCTCCATCCTCCAAAGCGGTAATCATGAAGGAGCTGAAAAAATGATATCACAAGATAAAAACAGTATCAACACCACGTGCTATTTAAAAATCCGGATAATTATTACTCGGACTCCAAAGCATATACCCACCATGGAACCCATTATCCTCTAGCGCCTTGATCTGTTTACGAATCATCGCCCCATCATACACCGCACCAATATCAAAAACCTGTAGCCATGGACGCATTATGGCCCGCTTCTCTACCGGAATAGACGAAGATGCAGACTTCTTAATGGCCTCTTTAAGAGAATAGTCGATTACCTCGTAGGGATGTTCCGCTGGGTTCCCATACCCCGCAAATCCATCAATATAATGTGAGGGGTATGTCATGGGGGCAACCACATCAAAATATTGAAGAGCGTTCTCAAACCGTTGCCCAATGCCCATATCATCATTGTTCACCAACGTTTGCCCAAAAATATCAGCGGAAATGGTTATATCCCTCTCATCAAAGTAACCTCCGAGAAATTTAAAAAACTCCCCAATTACTTCCTCGCGAGACTTAACCCCATCCCAACGTGGATATGCAATTTGACTAAGTGATCCATCTGAAGGAAAACGAATATAGTCAAAATTCACCTCATCGAAACCTGACTTTATTGTCGCCTCCCCCAAATGCGCAATATGATTCCAATACTCTTTCGATGTGGGATCAATCCAATAATTACGTTTTTTGTCCTTCCACAACACTCCTGTGTTTTTGGAACGCAACGCAAGATCTTCATGTCGTTTTACGTATTTATTATCGGTGAATACGACTATCCTTCCAACAAGATAGAAACCCTCATCGCGAAGCCGCTTAACAATATCCGGACCTCTCCGCACAAGATATGAAGCATCTTTAATGTCCTTATCATTGTGTACGTCATACGCTGCCAGAGGAAAAAATAAGATCCCTTCGGTCTCCTTTACATCAACAACTAGGGCATTAATATTGTTTTTCTTTGCATAAATAATAATTTTCTCAAGCCTGCTTGGGGTCGCTGCAGTATACATGGTCACGTAGAGAGCGCGTACTACATCCAATTTTTTTGGAACAAATGAAAGCTCTTTTTCTGCCTTATTCGTTTCTGGAGTGCTTGAAACTGTCCCGTTTAGGGCGACACCCTCTACAGATGCAGAAAAGTTATCCAAAGGCACGTCTGTTTTTAATGAAAACAGGTATATCCCACCAAACACTAGAACAGCCACTATAAATAATGAAGATTTCATGTTTTATTCTTTCTTTTAGTGTATCTGAATAGA
>CAYLXU010000006.1:0-12474 GCA_964388055.1 uncultured Candidatus Saccharibacteria bacterium
TTTTATAGCTGGGTGGTAGCTTCAACAACGTAGAGATTGCAAGAAGCGTATAAAACCATCCTCGCGTCTGATCCACACCCTCTGCAATATAATCTGCAGGATACTGTTCAACACAATTCGAAACATCTTTCTGATTTTTGGCACACGTTGGCAAACTACCGTTTTGCGCAAATGGCATTGCCCCAGAATCAAACCACACATCCGCCACTTCTTTCACCCGCTTCATTTTGTTCTTACACTTCACACAACGCAAAAACACATCATCAATATGCGGCTTGTGAAGATCTATTTTCCCATCTAGGTCGTATGGATAATTATGCACTTCAATCTTCTTATATGCGCCTATTTGTGGATAGTCGGATGCCAATATTTTCTCTGGTGTACGCTGTTCGAGAGTACCCTCAAGCATCCACAACGGATCGCCGTGACTTATAAGAAGAATACGTTTTCCTGCATATTTCTTGTTTATCTCCAAAACCGCAGCCATCATTCTACGTGCAACTTCGTTCAAGCTCTCTCCACCAGGGGTTGGCTTAGAAAACTCCTCAAGGGGATCCACATAAAACGCCTTATGATCCGTGATGAGTTTTCCGTCAAATATGCCCGTTCGAATCTCAACAAAGCGATTGTCATATACCACAGGAACTTTGATAACAGATCGTATAATATCTACCGTCTCTCGAGTTCGATCAGCAGGAGATGCGTAAATAATATCAATTTTTTCCTTTTTAAGCTTCTTTGCAAGAGCATGAACCTGGTTTTTCCCTAACTCGGTGAGGTGAGAATCATCAAGAAACGCCCCCGCTGCTATGGTTCCATCAACATTGTGCGTTGCCTCTCCATGTCGCATTGTGTACCAAACATTTTTAAAATATGCCTTTTTATCTAACTCCCCAAGCGAACCGACAACCTCACGGTGAGAACATTTCTCACATTCCCAAATAGGAAGAGGAGTACCCCAATATCTGTCACGCGCGATAGCCCAATCCTTTAATTCTCGAAGCCATTCCCCAAATCTTCCATTCTGCACGTGTCCCGGAATCCAGTTAATCTTCATATTATTCTTTTGCATATCCTTGCGAAGTTTGCCCATACGAATAAACCAGGATTCTCTAGCCATATAAAGAAGTGGCGTGTCGCACCTCCAGCAAAAAGGATACTCATGCTCCACGACCCCAAGAATGTCTTCAACGGTCAATCCACGGTCACGCAGCTGCTCAAACACAAGCCGGTCCGCATCTTTGGCAAAGAGTCCTTCTCCAGGCTCACCCCTCTTCATTAGCCCACTCTCATTGAGTGTAAGCACCACAGGTAACCCATGTTTCTTGCCCACCTTCATATCATCTTCACCAAATGCAGGCGCAATGTGAACCAGGCCAGTACCCTCTTCTGCTGTGACAAAATCGGCTGTTAAGACTCTGTATCCATTTTTCACCTCTTTGTGTAAATATAGTGGGACATATTTTTTGCCTTCAAGTGCCTTTCCCTTTACTTCTTGGATAACTTTTCCCTCTCCATTTTTTATCTTTTCTTCCAACTTGGGCGGTAATTTAGAGGCCCAAACCCGTTCTCCACCTATTTCATAAAGTGAGTAGGTTAAGCTGGGGTGTACAGCAATCGCCACATTAGCAGGTAAAGTCCATGGGGTAGTGGTCCAAACCAATAAGAATTCTTTATGCTTTCCAGGTTTCGTTCCCCTAATTTCAAACTTTACGTAAAGCGACGGATCCCTTGTTAAACGATAGGCTCCTGGCTGTCCAAGTTCATAAGAAGATAAAACAGTGCCACAACGAACACAATATGGAGAAACACGAAAATCTTTTTCCAAAGGATAGTTCTTGTGAATACGCTGTAGAAGAAACCAAAGATTCTCTATATATCGGTTGTCATATGTCACATAAGGATCGGACATATCAAGCCAAAAGCCCATACGCTCCGTGAACTTTTCCCATTCATCTTTATACTGCCAGACAGACTCCTTTGCCTTCTTGTTAAACTCAAAAACCCCATACGCTTCTATCTCCTTTTTATTCTTGAGTCCGAGAATCTTTTCAACACCAAGCTCAACAGGAAGCCCGTGTGTATCCCACCCTGCTTTTCTCTTTACAAGCTTGCCTCGCATCGTTTGATAACGACACACTACGTCCTTGCATGCCCGCGCCAAAAAGTGGTGAATTCCAGGTCTTCCATTTGCCGTAGGAGGACCCTCAAAAAATACAAAAGACTTTCGCTTTTCACGATTTTTTATGCTTTTCTCAAAAATCTTGTTTGATTTCCAAAAAGAAAGAATCTCTTCTTCCTGTTTGGGCAAATTAAATTGCTCCATGGTGAAATAAACTTGTTCCCCAATAAGATCCAGGATAAATAGCTCGAATTCTTACTGAAAAACGGTCCAATATTTAAAACTGGGTTCTAGTACCCTATTCTAGCCAAAAAATGGCGACAAAATCAAACATGTCTTCAACTATTTTCCACGAACCTCAATCTTTTCCCCGCCTTCAGCCAAAGGAGAAAATACTACCACATCCCCACCCTTGTCGACGAAAAACTGATATCCAGTAAAATAATCATTTTTTGAATGCCAAAAATGATTATGTTCTACAGCGGGATCGGTCGGTATTTGAAATGGAATATAGAAAGGAACAAGGCAACTTAAATCAAAATTCGGAAAAATACCAAAAGGAGCTTGCGCAATATTATAGATCTCCGTTGGAAGCTTCACGCCCACACAACTTTTTGCACCAACCCCACCAAAAACCCCTCCCCCATCAATGCTATTTTTTTGAATCGCGTCCAAAATAATTGCTACATCCTTCTTACGCTTCACATTTCTTGCACTCACAGCACCTTCACTTAACATACTTTCCATAAATTCAAATTTTCCTATTTTCTCACCAAGCTCGGCACCTGGTGCTACAACCCCTATCGTGGCACCCTCACGCATAATATCATAGCCGGTCAAATAATTTGAAGCATTCACCCAATGCAAATCGGTATCTGCTGGGTCTGGATCAAAAGGAAGTGACGAAAGGTACGTCGGCACGAGGCATCGCGCCATATCATATTCGTCACCATCATCGTTGCCCCCAATCTCCGTAGGAATTCGTGGAATTACGTCAACAAGACCATCAGGACAAAATACTCCCTTATTGTCAATAATATTTTGTTTCACTGCACTCAAAATACTCTCCACATCCTTCTGTCGTTTTTCATTTCTTGCCCGGGCGACAACATCATCTTTCGGCAACACCTCAATAACGCCCTCACCTCGCTGAATCTTCGGACTTTCTTGAATTGACGAAGGTGAAACAGTTTTTATTTCTTCTACATCCACATTAGTTTTTTCTTCAATAAACTCAGGAAATCTGCGAGCTTCAGGTTTTATTTCTTCAAGCTTTTTCTCCAACAAAGCATCCTCATCCAATGAACGCTGTATCCACGATTCATTTAAAATAGCTACAGGCACTTCACGCACCACAACAAGCTCTGTGGCACGAGTTACATCTGTTTTAACTTGCTCTACAACATCCCCAGTAATTTCGACATATGTATTTGGGGTAATTTTACCCACATCGTCCTTAAAAACTTTCTTGGTTAGAGGATCAAGAAGGCTAATCGCCACCACATTTTCGGCCCCTATCACACGCGTCACCCCCTTCTCCCTATTTGGTATATATTCCACACCAAATGCCGTGCCACGCACCGCCGCAACAGCATGAGATGTTTTTACTTCCCAAAGCGATTCCGGCGTCACAAAAGAAATCACTCGAGACCACACCCTCCCCGCCACCAACTCGAGACGAACCACGATTTGGTTTTTATCTTTTACAAAAGAGGCGGACTGCACCACAACGCGTGTGTCCGAATCAAGACGCGCGACAGATCCGTCAGAAAAGTATAGATTAGCAAATCCACCCCCTTTTACCTCAATAGTTACCCCCTCTTGAAGCTCGTCACCAGTACGAAGCACACGTGATTGCACTCCGTTTTCATTTGCGATAACCTCGGGTGCCACCACCTCCACCCAGAACCGCTTGGTTTCCTCAATAGAAGATCCTGGTGAGAACCATAAAAGTGCGGGCTTCAAAAACACAATAATCCCCACAACAAATGCAAGGGAGAAAAACACAAAAACAAATCCTCTTTTATTCAAATGCATGCTTTTTACATTTCTTCCGGCACATCGATACCAAGAAGATGTAAACCCGCCGCAAGCGTAGTGGTAATAACACGTACTATCATAAGACGAGCCTTCCGCACAGCCTCATCTTGTTCCACAAGTACGGGGTGTGAGTGGTAAAATTCATTTGCTTTTTGGGCAAGTTCAAATAAGTGTTGAGCAAGAAGGTGGGGAAACCACCCACCTACAACATGCTGCACAACTTCAGGAAATCGCGCACAGTGTAACAATAACCCCCGCTCCTCAGCGTCAAGGGACACACCCTCTTTAAACCCATCCTCTAATACATCAATGCTTTTGCGCAGAATACTCCTTAGGCGTGCGTACGTATATTGAACATAAGGACCCGTCCTTCCTTCAAAGGAGAGTGCATCTTCAAAACGAAATACCACATCAGACTTTCGGTTGTGCAACAGATCAAAAAACTTAATTGCGCCAAGCCCCACCTGTCGCGCCACAACGTCCATATGAGGCAAATCAGGATTTTTTATACGAATCACCTCACGCGCTCTACGCTCTGCCTCATCAAGCACTGCCTCCAAAAGGATAATGTTACCCTTACGCGTACTCATCGCGCCCTCAGGTAATTTCATAAATCCAAACTCAACGTGCTCGCTCATCCCCACTCCTTCAAATCCAAGTAATTCCGCCACACGAAATACTTGGCGAAAATGGTGTGATTGACGATTATCCACTACATAAAGGTTTTTCCAAAAATCATATGTTTCCTTTCGATACAAAATTGTTGCAAGATCACGCAGCAGATACGTAGTTGCGCCATCAGACTTTACCAAAATCGCTTCATCCAAACCCTCTGAAGTCAGATCTACCACCACAGCCCCATCCCCTGTCTTTTTTGCAACACCCATCGCAATTGCGCGTTCCACAATAGGAGGCATTGCCTCTTCATACACACTCTCCCCTCGATGTTCCTCAAAAGGAAGCAAGCGCAACCGAACAACGTTGTCCTCCAGTTTTTTCATAGAAATCTCCACCATCCATTTCCAAATCTCACGATTTTCCTCATCTCCTTGTTCTAGTTTTGCAAACTCACTTTTTCCTTTCTCATGAACACCCTCTTCTTCATTCGCCGCTACATATAAGTCCTGTAGCTCAACAAACGGATTCTGCTTTATTGCATCAATTTTTTGCGCATCTCCCGCTACCGCCTTTTTGTAGGCATACAATAATATACCAAACTGTGTCCCCCAATCCCCCACGTGCGTATCCGCAATCACACGATATCCTCGAGCAAGAAGAATCCGTTTCAGCGCATCTCCTATTACCGCAGAACGTAAATGTCCCACATGTGGTTGTTTTGCAATATTAAGTTGGAAATAATCTAACATCACTGTTTTTCCAACACCCTCCTTCCCCTTCCCCCATGCCTCAGGGTCGCGAAGAGCTTCATTGCACGCCACAAAGATAACCTTGTCGTGCAGAACAATATTGATAAAACCGGGGGGTAAGACTTCCACGCGTTGCACAAGCTCAGACTCATCTACTTCAAACACTTCCGTAAGCGCACGCCCAATGTCCATTGGGTTCTTTTTGAGCACGCGACCGAGCACCATCGCAACATTCGTTGCATAGTCTCCATACGCTGCCACCTCCGGCCTTTCAACCAAAAAATCGGAGACACCAATATCCCCGTACACCTTTCGAACTGCACGCGAAATCGCTTCAGTAAGCACGTGTTCAAACATAAATATCTGTTACTTTTTTACATTTCGGTCTATAGTGTAGCTATATGACGAGTTTAGCAGAAAACCCAAAAATCTTCCACGACTATGAAATTCTCGAGACATTCGAAGCGGGGTTAGTATTATCTGGTTTTGAGGTAAAAGCAACAAGAAACAACATGACAAATATCAAAGGTAGCTATGTGAAACTACTTGGAAAGGAACTCTGTCTTATCAACGCACACATTGCTCCTTATCAAACAGAAAATACCCCCAAAACCTATGACCCAACTCGAACGAGAAAACTCCTCTTAAATAAAGATGAGATACGATATTTGCTGGGGAAAACCCAAGAAAAAGGCTTGACTTTAGTCCCTGTTCGTATTTATACTAAAGGTCGGCGCATTAAGCTCGAAATAGCACTTGCAAGAGGAAAAAAACAATATGACAAGAGGGAGGCACTAAAGAAAAAGGCTGCCCTACGAGAGCTTAAAATGCGAAACTCTTGAAAAAAGGGGGATGCTCGGTTTCGACGGATATATGCGAATGATTACGCAGACCAAGGTGCTGTTACCTTGTAAAACTGCAGCACAATCATACTTGCCAATACTTTTGGAAGACCAGCTCTTGCGGTTGCTTAAATCGTAAGATTCTGGAGTCGATACGCTGACTCTCGATACGCGATATCGGCTTAATACTTCGAGATAGATCATAAAACATCGCTCCATGTTTTGTGCAGAAAACCTCAGGAGCAAGCACTCATTGTTTTGCTGGTATACAAAATGAGTCGCGCAAAAACCAGCTAAGTCATGTAGAAGTAGTCATTTAAACTATTCGGATGTGGGTTCAACTCCCACCATCTCCACAAGATGAGCAAGCCAATTTATTGGCTTGTGTGTGGGAATTGAAAGCCGGAGCATATGCACATCAGTGCATGCGAGGCGGGGTCGCGACCTTTTGCGAAGCAAAAGAGTTGTGACAAACTCCCCCCATCTCCACTCGTTTTATGATCCTACCGTTGGTGGGAGTTGAACGGGAAACCAGTCATAAATGCTAATTTAAAAAATAAAAAATTGAAATTTAATAGAACCCAAAAAATTCAAGATAAGGTAAATGAGGCAATCACTGCAAATTCTCTCCGTGTCATCACCGACAAAGGGGAAAATCTTGGAATCCTAACACGAGAAGATGCGTTACGTGCTGCACGGGAAAAAGAGATGGACCTTGTAGAAATCGCTCCCCTTGCAAAACCCCCCGTTGCAAAGATTATCAGTTTTGATAAGTATCGATATGAAAAGGAAAAGCAACTCAAAAAACAACGCGCATCACTCGAAACAGGAGATCTTAAAATAGTACGCATTACCTTCGGTGCCGCACAACACGATCTTGAAACAAAGGTCTCACAGATAGGGAAATTCTTAGAGAAAGGGCATAAGGTGCAAATTGAACTTCGTCTCCGTGGAAGACAGATGCGATTCAAGGATTTGGCACGCCAAAAACTCCAAGAATTTCTCACCATGATTCAACATCCTCACAAAGTTACACAGGATATCAAAGCTGCTCCAAAAAGTTTTATAGCTCAAATTCAATAACCCGATACTTTAAGACTTCTAACAAATTTTATGAAACCAAATCTCAAATTAGCGAACAAAAGAGTGAAAGTTACCAAAACAGGAAAACTTCTACACAGAAAATCCGGCCTAAGCCATTTTCGGGCAAAGAAATCCAGAAAGGTGCTTCGGGGAAAGAAAAATACAGTCCACGTTTCCCAAACCGTAATAAAAAAGGTAAGGTCCTTGCTTTAATTTTGTTTTTTTTGTATAGTCAATCACTATTCCAAAAAGTCTAAGCAATTAAGCAATAACTAGGATATGACAAGAGTTAAAAGAGGCACAATAGCCCACAAAAAGCGCGAAAAACTCCTCCGATACACAAAGGGATTCAAATGGGGCAGAAAATCAAAAGAAAGAGCTGCAAAAGAAGCCCTCCTTCATGCTTGGACCCATGCTTTTCAAGGGAGAAAACAAAAAAAACGAGACTATCGTGCGTTGTGGCAAGTTCAAATTGGTGCAGCCGCTAAAAATGAAGGGATGAACTATAACACCTTTATTCACGCCTTGAAAAAACACAAGATAGAGATAGACAGAAAAATCCTATCCACACTTGCAAAAAGACAACCAGAAATTTTCAAAAATATTCTCAATTCTGTCCGTTAAACTAAAAAGTCGCCTTTTGGGGCGGCTTTTTAGTTTCAGAACAAGGTTTAAACTGGCACATCTTTCTGTTTCAAAAATTTTTCTGCAGAAACCAAAAGCGCGCGAGCATTCCTGAATTTGATATGGTCTAAAGCCTCCCTATATACAAACCATCCATATCCGAAATGCTCATCAGATATTTGTATGCTCTCGCATACAGTAGAAGCCAAAAAATAAACAACCGTCTTCATCACCTTCTCTCCTTGCATCGCATGCGAAGAAAAACTATATGTAAGCTTATCTTTGAATCCTGGAACAAACTCGAAATCCTCTCTTTTTATGCCGGTCTCCTCGAGAATCTCCCGCACAGCAGCATCAGTCGAAACCTCTCCAGACTCGACGTGTCCTTTTGGAAAATCCCAATGCCCCTTCTGATTCTTCAGAAGTAAATATTTCCTACCCTCCTCAGTATTTCGAAAAATAATTGCACCAGCGGATAATTCCTGTTGCATAGTATGTAAATATTCACCAATACGCTATCTCGATATTATCCATCTCATCATTTACATGTGGGGAAGGGAATGCGACCCGTCTCTTCTCACACTAAATACCTCTGATATGGATTTTCTTGGTAGGGCAATCTGCGGAACAAATAACATGATAGCCGCACTCAATAATGCAAGAAAACCAACAATCACAAATAGAATTTGATATCCAAGATATGAAGCAACCGCACTTCCCCCAAGTCCCGCAAGAGCTGCACTCACACCATTTATAGTACTATTAAGCGACCACTCGAATGCTTGCTTATTCCTATCAAGATGTCGCGCAAAAACTGCGGGCCATGCAGCAGCATAACATGCCATCGCTACACCACGAAGGACCTGAACGAGATAAAATCCTCTCACATCTTGGACAGCAAGATAAGAAAAGGATGCTGCTCCAAAAAGCATCAAACCAAGCACTATCGCGTAAAAGTCATCCGTCTCTCCGTCTGCTTTATCAAGAAAAAAAGCTAAAGGCGTCTGAAGCAATGACTTCACCCCAAGATAAATCGCAACCCCCCACCCTACAGTAATCAAAGATGCTCCAGGGATATTCTCCACAACAAAGACCGCAAAGATTGGCTCCACCAATCCCCAACCTGCAAGAAAGAAAAGATCGCTAAGAATAAAAAACTGTACTAGTTTGTTTATTTTTATCTCTAAATTTAGTTTAAATATTTTCATGGTACGTAGGCGCATCTGCGCTAAGTTGAAAACGATTATTACTAAAGTCTATCATAGCACCTCTCCCTGGAGGTGTAATCCCCCTAAGAATATAGTCTGCTATAAGAGGCTTTAATGTCCCTTCTACCACATTACGCAACGGACGCGCCCCAAACATGGGGTCAAATCCCATATCAACAACCGCCAAAAGTGCACGATTTGTATAAGAAAGAGTTAATCCTTGTTTGGATTCCACCTCACGAAGAAGTTTTTGAAATTGAAGCTCTGCAATCTTCTGAAGATTCTCCTTTGTAAGAGGCTTAAACACAATTATGCCACTAAACCTATTGAGAAGCTCTGGGCGAAAATAATCCAAAAGCCTCGTTTTTAATTCTTCTTTTATATTGGGAAATAATATTCCATTTTGCACAGCTTCGAGAATGAATCTCGAATGCGCATTAGATGTGGCAACAATTATGACATTTGAGAAATCACAACGCCTCCCCCACGCATCCGTAAGATACCCCTCATCAAAAACCGAGAGAAATAGATTTAATACATCTGGGTGGGCTTTTTCAAACTCATCTAATAGGAGAAGTGAGAAGGGGCGCTCCCTAATAGCACCGGTGAGAATGCCCTTGGTTTCGTTCTCTACAGACCCAATAAGACGCGAGACTGAATTCTTCTCTTGGAACTCGGCCAGATCGAGACGAATCATGTTCCGTTCTGCACCAAACACCAATCGCGCCACTACCTTTGCCACCTCAGTTTTTCCAACTCCCGTTGGTCCCACAAAAAGAAATGTGGCCACAGGACCATCGTTCCTCGAAAGTCCACTTCTGTATATCCTCAAAGTGTTTGCAAGCGCCATTACCGCCTCCTCCTGCCCGACAACAGAACGGCGCATCTCATCCTCAAAGTGCAATAACCATTCGGCCTCTTCTTTTTCAGCTCTCCTAAGGGGGATATGAACCTTAGATTCGACAAGCTCCACAACATCCTGTTCACAAACCACTCTCTCTCCTCTCTCATACGCAAGCATGGAAACCTCTTTGAGCAGTTCTTCGGCTGAAGAAGGAAGAAGTTGGTCGCGAAGATGCTTACGCGCAAGGCGTACCGCCTGACGTATCGCCTTGTAACTTATCACTAACCTAAATTTAGACTCCAAAAAAAGACTGAGGTGCACCAAAA
Organism: uncultured Candidatus Saccharibacteria bacterium; assembly: GCA_964388055.1. Taxonomy (GTDB): domain Bacteria; phylum Patescibacteriota; class Minisyncoccia; order UBA6257; family JACRHW01; genus CAYLXU01. Next base: position 10,457 of record CAYLXU010000006.1, read on the forward strand.
CCCCTATCGCTTCCGCCTCACTAATCTCCTCCACCCGAATCACTTCAAACACATCACGAAAAGCAGACTGTAATTCTATATAACGTTTATATTCTTCAAGATACGTCGTTGCGATAACCTGAAATCCACCCTCACGGAATGCAGAAAGAAGCGCATCCGAAGCCGTAATTTGTCTTCCAGAAGATTTCACAACATTATGAATATCCGGTATATATAGCACTACATTCCCCGCATCTCTTATCTCATTAAGAAGAGTAGTGACATGTTCTTGGATACCACCCTCAGTTTCTGCTCCTGCCAATAAACTATGAAGCGAAACCTCTACCACCCTTTTATCGAAAAGCTCCTTTGGCACGTTATCCGTTGCTATTTGATAACTAAGGTTATACACCAAAGTCTCCTTTCCAACTCCAGGCTCCCCCACTAAAAGCACCTGATTGCGTACAGGACGCACAAGTGCTTGCAACATCTTTGCAGACTCTGCTTCATGACCAATAAGAAAACCAATTTCTGATCGTTCCGCGAGTGCGGTAAGATCCGTAGATACCGAATCTAGGAAAGGGGTGGGACGCGCAGTCCATGCACGATTCATTACACTTCTCTTAGATATTCCAGAAGGGGGCGCCCATGCAGCCAAAACAGACCGCATGGTTACGCCTCTCCTAAAAAAACCATGTTGTTTAGGGGCAACTAACGCAAAGCTCAAATCAGCAGAATTAACTCCCAATGCGTTAAAAAAACTCGGCAGCACAGATTTTTTCTGTTTAAGAAGTGCAACAAAAAGATCAGACTCATCCAGGCAATATTTTTTGTTCCGGCGCGCCTCTTCAAAGGCGGCAATACAAATCCTCTCCACCTCAGAAAATAGGTCTTCACCATATTCTGCCCCACTGTCTAACAATGACTGGAGATAACTTTCAATATGCTCTCTATCTAATTCAAGGCGATGCAACGCCTCCCCCACAACACGCTCACGCAATAACTCACCGCACAACAGCAAAGAAAAATCTCTCTTGAGAAACAATGCCCTAAACACATTTTTTTCTAAAAGGGCTGCGCAGTGTGGAGCCACATAATCTGCAACATTAACCTTTTCCGCCGCGCGTATTTCATTCTCGTCTATTCTCCGTGTTGCCTCCCTGCGATAAAAATATCGATCCGCCAAAAATAGAAGAAGAAATATACCCACATATTTCAATCGGGAACCGCCCCCCTCAAATAAAAACAATAACATAATGATTGCGGCAGACATGTAAAAGAATAGAGGAAACACTCGCAATCCCCAACGAATTGGATAAGAAAAGAAGAGACGTGGCTCAAAATAATATATCTTCGTGCTCATGATAAATACACAAACCTAAATAGGCTGAAATATCTTAAATAAAAGAGCCGGTGGAATAATAATCCAGATGAGATATCCGAACACAGAGACAATTAAAATAAAAATATACACTACCCCACCTATCACAAGACGAATAATCCTAAAAAATATTCCCAATACATACCCCAAAAAAGAATAATCCTGATAAAGGGGTTTAAAAAGATGGAGCAATGTCACCTTAAAGGCAAATCTACGATCAAGTTTGAAAATAAAACGTACTACGGCATGCCAATATGCGTGAAACCCAAAAACGTACCAGTGGTAGAAGAACCTAAACACCGCAACACCAATACCCCGCAACACATACACGAGAGAATTTCTCATCACCTCCATTATACCCCTTTATCTCTCCATTAACCACTTGCAAAAAACTACTTTTTCTGAATGGCGGGTCTTCTGAGAAGACTATCAGATTGTTCTACTATAAGGGGCAATTTTTTAAAACTGCCAAGCCAATACATCCAGAGCCAGCAAACAAATCAAGCACCTTAAATGGGTAAAATATTTTCCCTGAACTTAAACCGTTTTTAGAAAAAAGCTCAAAATATGTCCCTTGCTTTACTTGCTCAAGCACTTTTTGAACCCAAAATTCGGTTTCCTGTCGTGGAATAAGTGGCCTTTTTGACAAGTCAATTTT
>CAYLXU010000006.1:12484-29956 GCA_964388055.1 uncultured Candidatus Saccharibacteria bacterium
GCAAGAAGCTCCTTCATGGTGTTTGTAGACCTTAGGGCAGCTGCAGGATGAAACATGGGTACTACCAACTTCCCGTTAACGCGAAAAACCTTCCCCTGGTCTCGTGTTATCTTCCCCTCTGGAATAAAATAGTTCATTGCAAAACGCCCCAACGTAACGATGATTTTGGGATTCAAAATCTGAAGCTGCCTCAAAAGATAGGGCCTATATGCATCTATTTCCTCTGGAAGCGGATCACGATTGTTTGGCGGCCTTCTCTTCACAATATTAGTAATATATACGTCTTCCCGCTTCCAACCCACATTTTCAATCATTTTATTTAGTACCTGACCGGCCCTTCCCACAAAAGGCCTTTTTTGAAGATCTTCATTTAATCCAGGTGCCTCTCCCACGAACACCACAGAAGAATCCACATTCCCTTCACCAAACACCAAATTAGCATCACGCAGGGGCAGAAACGCATTCTGTTCCATTTCATTCTTTAACTGTTCAAGAAGAACTTTTTTGTCCATGTACATAAAAATAGTTGACTTGGCGAAGAATACTTTTGGTTCGGAAAAAGATGTTATTCGCTAAACCCTATAATAACAAGAACCGCGAAAAACAAAAAGCGCTTAATAAATAAGCGCTTACTTCATTTTAACCATTATTCCTCCCGCAAACGTGCTAGAAAAACACTAGTTGGATTAAACGTGTATGTATCAGCCACACGAAGAACGTCCGTCCAATTCACTACTGCCTGAAGCATCTTCCTAACCTCGTGCACAGAAATGCCAGGAAACACATCTCTCATCGCTTGGTATATCCTTTTCTCTAAATAATTAAACGTAAATCTTCCTCCAGGTTTTTTAATACATTCCTGGCGCACGATACGAATTGCATCTACCAATTTAAGAAGACAGGACGAGATCGTTCCATGAACAGCAAATTCTTTAATAGCTCCGGCATATTCGTCTCCGACTTCAGTTGGGGGTAAGGGAATGATCCGTGGTGAAGTCTCTGTCCCTTCCGAAACACCTTCGAACCCCTCAAAGAGCGCATCTTCGTTATGAGCACGAAAACGCTTTGCCATCAAGACTCTTTTTACGGGACGATCTTTTACGTGCTTTGGTATTTTATCATAACCTACCACACATACGTTTTTACCACTTTTCTTTGCCTCATCAATGAAACTCAAAAATGGCTCATGCCCATCGCCTGTAACAAGAATAATTGTGCTTACATAAAGATCGTGTATCGCCTTTACACCAAAATCACATAACGCAAAATCTGCTGCATCTGGTTCACGCGAAACAAGAATCACACTAAAACCAGAATCCACAAGACTCATGCTCATCTGAACCACATCGCGCCGAGACTTATGGATTCTGTGTTCTGTCTCATCATCACTCTGATCTATCGTCGCAATCGAGAGCGCAGCACAAAGCTCAACATGTTCCCCATGCATAAAAGCAATATCTTTTACTTCCTTTGCAAGCCTCGTTACAAGATCCTTTCGAGATAACGCTTTGGGAAAATCCCCATGTGCGGCGTATAAAATATTTTCAACGTCCCACAGCACTACAACCCTAGAACTTACTTTCCCATACACTTCCTACTCCTCCCTCCTAGATGATATACTCTAACACACAAAACAAAATAAGTCCACACAAACACTGAACAAAAAACACCCGTGACTACGGGTGCTATTCTCTCTATTTTAATTTTACATCATGTTTTTTTCCATCAAACTTGCATATTACGCGCTTATCGTCCACGGTTGTTTCCAAAAAAACAGATCTTCCCCACAGCGTAAAAATATGCGCCAAGGTCCCGTTACGATATCTCTCTTCCAACTCAACCCCGTTGCTGTTCTGGTGAACTAGGTACAAAAGTCCATTCCGTTCGTAATTTGCATCTTTAACCACAATAGGCTCGACTCCATAAAGCGTATGACTGCGAACAAGCATCTTTCGTATCACTTCTGGATCTTTTTCAACAATATAATATGTAGTCTCTCCTGATCTTGGGTCAATGTGTGATTCCCAAATATACAATTCCATCTGACGTATAAACTCATCTGTAAAAAATTCTTCGATTGCCATGCGATCACTATAGAATGACCGCACGTGAAAAATTTTCTCCCGCCCCTTCATTGCTTGAGTATCCCAGTATGCTTTTTTGGTAGGATCTTCGCAATCTTCATATTCCTTACCAAATCTGCCCCTGTTCCACCGTTCCTCAATGTATTCGAAAAGCGCAATACCAATACGATACCAGTTAAAAGTGATGCGACTCTCTCTCGTTACGCCCGCATGGAATTCATTAAAAATGCCGTGTTCCTCTGCAGTCAAAAATCCCTCTTCAAACAGCTGTCTCATAATTCTCACATGCCAATATGAAGCCCAGCCCTCATTAAGCAGCTTAGTGCGGCGATTCGGTGCAAGACTTCTCGCCTGATTTCTGATAACTGTAAGAACATCACGCTGCCAAGGCTTTAAAATTGGCGAATGGCGTGTAGTATAGCCAAGCAAATCATATATCGGTTCCGGAGGTGTCCGCTGAGATAAAAATTGCAGCTTTTTTTCTAGAAGCTCGTCTTTAACCCCACCTCGCCCGAATTGAGAGGCGAAATCGTTTCCCAAACGCGCTTTCTCCCGCTCAATTTTTAAAATTCTCTCTCGCACAACCTCATCATCTAGCTCCTCTTCAATGAAAGGATCTGGGTGCTGTTGCCACATGATTGACATACCTGCGTCAATCGTACGCTCGACCGCATCTTTTCCATGCAATACTTCATATTCACGAAACCGCTCAGCGGCGTGGTATGCTTCTTCAGCAATATCCGAAAAAGATCTTCCGTGTTGAGAGAATCTGCTCCCAAGAAAGAAATCCACGTGTCCATACACATGAGCAATAATAAGTGCGTTTAACGCGAATGGGTTTGTCTCAACAAGCAATGCCACAGGTGGTTCAAAATTCCATACCTGTTCATAAGGAATTCCGGAGCCGGTATGCTCATAAATTGTTCGATACATTTCATAATCTCTTCCAAAAGACCAATGCGAAAAATTTACAGGAAACATGTATGCCATACCCTCAAGCATGCGTTGTGCGGGCACAATTTCAAAACTAATATCAGTCGTAAACAGTCCCCACTCTTTTGCAATCTCGTGAACTCGACGCTCTACACTTTTCAGACGTTCAACATCAAGAGGAGACATTGTTTGCCCACCTATCCTTTCTCAAGAACTGTTTAATTGCAGGAAAAATGTGCTCTTTCTTTGACAATACGACGCCAAGAAGCGGTTCAAAAACTCCTGCCAAAACACGCAACCCATCAACATCAGAATCTTGCACCAAAAATGCACTTTGTAACGCAGAAAAAAGCTCGCTCTTGTGGGTTGGGGATGCTGTAATCCTCCACCCCTCACCAACCCTAATCTCCCCATACGCAAACATGTTAATTCCTCTCGCAAAGAGCTTTCTCAACTCTTCCACGGTACGTTCGGTATCCCAGTCTTCACCATCTGAGAAATGACATGGATATACGTTCCACTCTGAAGTTGGGTACTCCGTGTCGATGAGAGAACCCGCAAGTTCATAAGCAGAATAACATTTTGTACCACCTGACTCACCGGTTTTAAAGAATACTTCCTCCTCAACAATTTTTGCTTCTGTGTGATGAATAATGAAACGAATCTCGACCTTCTCATAAATTTTACGCAAGAATTGGACAAGCCAGAAAAGAATTGAACGGGCAATATATTTTTTTTCAGTCGACATTGAACCAGACACATCCATCATCGCAATAATAACCGCCTGTGACTGAAATTGAACATTTTGCTTAAGTTTGTCAAAACGCAAATCCTCTGCATCAAAGATGGGAAACGGCATGATCTCATTTATAACAGGAAGTGTGCTTGGGTTTTTCAAAAGCTCAAGCGCGTCTAAAAAGACACCCTCCGCCTTATCCAGAGCACTAAAACATACCTCCGCCGATAATCCCGTCTCATCTTTAAGCGCCTCGAGAAGAAACCAAAAACGCTTCATACCTTCCTGCGCAGTTCTCCTCGGATTAAGCAGTGCCCACGGACCACTCTTTGAAATGCCTTTCAGCTTCCACCCCAGTTCAACAACAAGTTCCTTTACCTGTTTCTCCTCAAGGTTTGGCAAACCTAAATCCTCAAATACTAACTCAATAAGCTCTTCGAGTTCAATCTCCGTTTCGATATAATCCTCACCAGGCTCTTCACCCGGCTGTCCTGGTTTCCCCTTCCCGGGACGTTTGCCAATTACATCTCCTTCGCCACCATCTCCCTGTCCAACACCCGCCTCACCTTCACCACTTTTTCCGGGACGAAACGAAGGAATCTTAAGACTTCGAATAGGGACTTTAACTTTTCCCTTTCCTCCTGTAATAATGGACTCCTCAGCAATAACCTTAGGTATATTCTCCTTGAGAATCTCTTTTTGCTTCTCGCGATGACGACGCGCATCACCTCTACCTCGTTCCGAAGTTGGCTCAGGAACAAAAATCGGCATTCTCACCACGTCCTTTGTCAAAATACTGTCCTCATCATCCCGCAACAAAAAAGCCCCGTCAATTGACGGGGCAAGTCTTTTATCGCTTGATAAATTCCCTAGCTTTTTCAACAGCTTCTTTCGCGCACACATGACAGTGTCCACTTTCCTCAAGCGCACCAAGGAGATCATCGGTACGTTTCTTCTCTTCTTCGCCCTTGGGCTTATCAGAGGCAAGCACTACGGTAAGCATCTGCTGACAATCCGCAAGCAACTTCTTTTCAACCGCTCGCATGAGTGGCGGATAAGAGTCGGGACCAAATGTCGGATCTCCTGCCTTATATTCCAAAATCTCCCCACGAAATACTGCCGCTTCACTTTCTGTAATCCCCATGTGCTGCTCAATGGAACGAAGGAGTTTAACATCTGCTTCTTTTGGCTTTCCTGTAATTTCATCTCGTTGAATATCCAAGAGCTGCATCCTCACATGTTTACGGTTTTGATTTCTAAACAATTCCGCCTCGCGAACATATTGGAAAAACAACTCTCTCGCAAGATCATCGTATGCCTTAAGAAATGCGCGACTTACTGTCTTCACGATATGCTCTTTGTACTCTTGCATTACCGTGCCACCCTCACCAACCGAAAGAAGAATCTTAAAACGCTCAATTTCTTCGGGGGAGAACCCCATACGATGTTCAAATACTTCACGAAGCGCCTTAATAACCTTAAGTGGAGTAAGGCACCCATTCTTTCCAGACTGTTCCACAAGTGCCTTATTCAGAGCAGCAAGCACATCACGAGAACTCACTCCAAACATACCCTCACGCTTTGCCCGATCAGGATCCTTTCTTCCTTCTTCACGCAACTGTCGTACATCGATCGGCTGCTTATCTTTCCCCTCAAGTTCGGTCAATGCACGATCTCCATTATACACCTTAAGCTTCGTAAGAAGGTCCACAACCTTTGAAGGTACGAGACGCGTAAGAATGGCAAAGATTGCCGCAATTTCAAGCGCGCCAGGCGCAATATGACACTTTCTCAGTTTTACAAAATCACTCTCACGCTCGATAAGTTTCCGATATACGCGAACCTCATCTTTAACACGCACAGGATAGGGCACATCAACAACGTAAAATCGGTTATGGAGACCCTCATATTTCTTGTTCGCATTAAACGCATTAAATACAGTAATGTTTGTGTGTCCCATAACCACAGTATCAGTAGAAATGTGAGGAAAATTTGAACCAGCAATCTTTAACTGTTTCTCTTCACCAACGCTAAAAAAAACTTGCAAGATGTCGGGTGGGCAGGAGAGAATCTCTCGCCCCTCACACATACCGCGTTCTGCAGCAGGAATCTCCCCACTCAACTCATACGCGCGTGGATGATTATACCCATATCGTGCGGTAATATTAATATTTTCCTTTCCTGTAAGTGCTGTGATGTCTGAAGACTTTTCGTCTGAGGGCTCAAAGGAGCCAATCCCGCGACGCGCCTGCGCAGAAAAAGTAAACGTTTCTACGGGGATATCCCACCAACGTACCTCACCAGATTCACCATCCGTATACTGTTTCAAAAGATCCCGACAAACGGGACAGAGATCCCCCTCAATCTTGATACCAAGATGAATGTGCTCATCTTCGCATCCGGGATATTCTGAGCAATCCTCTGGGCTCATTGCAATCATGTCGCGCGCATATCGTGGCAAAAGATGCAACGGTTCTTCTTGTTTTGGACACCCTTTAATCATAAACACAGGACGCATATTGTACCCTTCAAGCATCTTCTGTGTGAGGTGTGCAATAGATGACTTACCGCTCGCAGGCGGACCAACAAGCACAAGAAGTTGTTTTCCTGTAGAACCCCTGTTCGCAGCCACCTCAAAATGGCGCATTACCTCATAAATAGTCCGACGCGTCCCAAAAAGCTCTTCGTCAAACAAGGAAAATGCAACATCCACGCCATCCGCCTTCTCCTCTTCAGGAAGTGAAACAACACCAAAACTTACGATACCTTCATAAATACGCGCCCCAGAACACTGTGCGATCTTGGGGTCCTTTGCAAGAAGTTGAAGGTATTCTCTAAAAGAAATCTCTTTGTGCTCTGTGTGTTTCTTACGTTTTCTTGCCTTATCTCTCTCGATGAATCCATCCAAAGATACGTCCATACTATTCCCTCCCTTTCTTTGGTTCGCCGGAGCCTTGTCGCAGGCGACCCTCTTTTTTAACGAACTACCTTTATAGTACCCATGCGGGACACAAAGTAAACCTTGACCTCATTAAAAAATATGGGTTTCTAGCAAATACTGTGTGTCCTCGGGGGGAATCGAACCCACACCACCTCCTTCGGAGGGAGGCGTTGTATCCAATTCAACTACGAGAACAAGACCCATACTCGTCAGCCGACATCCGACAACACCATGAGTCCCAGCATTGTCCAAAACATAGCTATCCCCTGTTCAAGATCCCAAAAATAGTGGTCAGCGAACCCAAGGATAAGGAATGAAGAGACAATGCACACAATGGCAAAACCTGCGCCATCCTTCACCAAACCCCTTCCGTTTTCTCTGAACAAAAAGAAAAGAAATAAGAAAAAAAAGGCAACACCAAACAACCCAACCTCACTCCCTATCAACAAATAAAGATTGTGAATCGGTTGGTAAAGATACGAGGTATTCAAATTCCTTGCTTGGTAAAGTTTCTCCTGGTATGCATAGCTCACAAAGTTACCTATTCCCGCCCCCAACAAGGGACGTTCTACCACAACTTCAGTTCCTATTTCGTTGTACACCACACGGTGTTTATATGAATATTCATTAAAAGAATTTTCAAATCGCGCAACAAGAACACTCCCAAACATAAGTGAGAGAGTAAGAAATATCAACCCCCAAACAGCAACAATCATCATGCCCTGCATTCGACTCCATGCCCTCATATATAGAAAGTAGATTAACGTAAAAAACAACACCGTCGCGATGCTTGAACGAGAAAAGGTAAAAAGTAAAAATAAATTTATTCCATAATAAAAAACTGACCATCCTAACACCTCCTTAAAACGATGGCTTTTGAGGGCATAGTACAATACGATGAGGGAGCTTAAAACAAGAAACGCGCCCAATATGTTGGGGTGTAAAAATGTCCCAGGGACACGCACCAGCTTCTGTCCCAAAAAGTAAAATGTCGCAGTCCCCGGAATCAACCCACCAAACACGCTTTCTCCTAAATATAAAAGACCAATACTTTTCTGTGCCTTAAACTGCAAGAAACCAATTACCATCTCCACGACGGCGCCTGAAAGAAGCGCCCGAAATGCAAACTCTCGTCTTAAAGATGGATGAAACGCAACGTAGACATAAAGAAACACCCCTTCCAACAAACGAAACAAGGAGTAAGCGGCCAACACTTTGTGTTCGGCAACGATAAACGAAAGACATGCAACCACAACAAAAACACAAAGCGCCTTTGTGCTCGTCCGCCACATTACATCACGCCACCCCCTGCGTCTAACCCATGCCACGAAAAGCATCGCAATGAAAATGTCGAGCACGTAAAAAAATACTACCCTATCCCCCCAAGGGTAAGATAAAACGGTGACAACCTTCTTTATTCCCAGAGGGAGCAAAAAGAGAAATGCATACACCCATGCATGTTCAGAAAAAATGCGAGAAAACATCAAAGAATTAAGTGAAATCAATGTTTGCCCTCACTACGTCATGAGTCTCTTTGGAAAATACAATTTTCTTATCATGCCTCCCCTTAAAAGCCGCGGAGATTTTTCTTGCCAGTTTTATAACCATTTGATTCTCCGAACACTCAATAACATACATATCTCCCTCTTTTCTAGTATGAAGAATCTGGTCTAACGGATCTAAAGAAAAGGCCGTCTCTCCAAAATTGCGAACAAGTCTTAAAAACTCGTGCTCAAAACGCTGAGGAAGCCCCTTAACAACAAGCTCTCCCTCATATACACGATTCTTCTTCATCAATGACACCGGGCACAGGGAAAAACTAATCACATAATCTTCCCTGAGGTTTTTGATGTTTTCCAACCGATGGTGCCAAGATTTTTTAAAGTAAACAAAACCGTCTTCTGGACACATCACTATCTGACTCTTTGCAGGAAATTCTTCTGCCGCATGATGACTTTCTTTCTTTTGTGCAGAATACCTCCCTGAAATGGTTCTATTTTTATTAATCTCTTTTTTCATAAAATTAAAGGTTATGCGAATATATGAAACACTTTATACAACAGACCTCCTGAAAATAATACTACCAGACCCCAAAAGAATAAAGGGTGAATAGAGAGAGAAAAATCCGGAGCTACTCCTTCCCCCCCAGACATGCGCCTCGCCTTTCTCCAAAGAAATAAAATCACTAAAATCTCAAACCCCACAAAAATTCCACCAAGCACATCAAGAAGTCGCAACAATTGCCCTCGCAACAATACCCCACCAACAAGAGGAACTGTGAGGGCAAGAAAAAGACCAATAAACTTATTCGCTTTTATGTCGTTTATAAATACATTTCTAAAATATGTTCCAATGGTCCAAAAGGAATCAAGCATGTTTGCAAATCCAAGCAGCCCACCAAGAATGCCAATAACGGGAAGAGTTGCCAAAAGGCCGCGAAAAACATTAATAGGAGGCTCTTCTCCTTGATAAAGCAATAAAACCGCGAGCGCAAAAACGAAGCAAAACACCACTGAAGATATTGACGCAACAATAAAGGGAAAAGGCTGCACCCTTGTTTTCCTCCTCCTTAAATAGGTAATCACTTCCCTTACAGCTTGTTGCCCAATAAGAGCATAGAGCACTACCCCATAAGGAAGAAAGGGTTGAGACACCTCTTTTGACCATACAAGAGTATCCCAATATGGAAGACCAAAAATAAGCATTGCAACCACAATCACAAAAATAAACCCATTTGTAAGAAGCTCCCCTTTTGCTATTGTATTTGCACCAAAGACAAGACCAGCGCCACCAAGTGCCCAGAACAGCACCGTCTCAGCATGCAGTGGCAACATGGGAATAATAAGTCGTAAAAATTCCGCCCCAAGAATCTGATATGCAATTAACGTACCCGCATTCCCCACAACTTGCGTCACCTTTACTACCCGCCCTAAAGTATCTCCCAAATAAATCTTCGTACATCCCGCCAATTCACACACCTCCTTTGTGCGCAAAACAATCTCCGCATACATAAGATGCACAAAGGAAGTAAGTACGCCAAATACAACCAAATAACCAAGCCCTAAAAAAAGCCCAGATTTGTGGAACACTTGGGGCAGGGTAAAAATTCCTGCCCCAATGATAGTTCCCAAAAGTAGCGTACTTGCAATAAAATAATTTTTATACATCGTGAGTATGTCGCCAAGGCTTACGAGACTTTAAAACGCGCTCCTCAATAACCCAAAAAACCACAAGAATTATCAAAGATAATATCGCCGTAAACAACGCGATTGCATACATCCTCAATCCTACAGCCATACCCAGTGCCGCAGCGACCCAAATCCCTGCTGCTGTAGTAATCCCGTGCACCTTATCTCCACGAGAGAAAATTAAACCAGAACCCAAAAATCCAACCCCCACAACAATCTGTGCCGCAACACGGGCGGGATCTCGCACACCTGTATACCATGCAAATCCCTCAACCGAGATTATGGTAAATAACGCGGAACCTAAGCCAACAAGTGAATATGTGCGCATTCCGGCTGGCTTGTGCACGAGCTCACGTTCTATGCCTAAAATGCCACCCAAAAACGCCGCAAGAAGAAGTTGATAAAAGGGCTCTAACGAAATACCCCCCACCATAAATGAAGTATTATTCAAAAGATCCTGCATGGATATGTTTTTTAATCTCTTCTTTGAGTAATTCTGAGTGTCGTTCGAGATCCTCACGTATTCTGTCCCACAAAAAAGTACATGAGTCACACCCCTTTGCCGAATTAAGGTAATCACCCAATCTCCACAACCCATCAGAAACCTCCGAAAGGTGATGAACTAAATCGTGATTATGATCTTTTAACATAATAAAAGGGTTAAATTAATATACCTCAATTATAACAAACGCCAAAAATGCTACAATAAAAGTCAGAAGAGATCCTATCATTATGATGAAGACAGTTTGGAAAAATCTTAAGTGGCTTGTTACAGGTCAAATACTGAGCCGCCTTATAAAAGGGTTGGTCATTATTAGCGCTGCACGAATCTTAAGCGTAGAACACTTTGGCGCATTTAATCTTGCATCAAGTATCGCTGCGGCACTCATGCTAATAAATGATTGGGGACTTGATGCATTACTCACAAGGGAAGCAGCACGGGGATCACAAAACGAAAAAAATCTCATTGCATTGTTCATTGTAAAAACACTACTTCTAGCCCTAAGTGTCTTAGCAATCCTCTTCTTAGGCCCCTTTCTCGCGCCTACATCTCTCATAAAATCACTCCTCCCTATTATTGGAATATCAGCTCTCTTTGACACGCTTAGAGATTTCCACCTATCCATTGCACGTGCACAAAACAGAATGGATGTTGATGCAAAGAACAATGTTATTGTAAATATCACTACAGCCACTGCGGGAATCATATCGCTACTTATATATAAATCGATTTTTCTTTTGGCATATGCCTACCTTTTGGGGTCATTTGTCGGGCTCATGTTTACATTGTTTGATGTAAAGACATACTATCGCAGACTTCATCTATATTTTGATTCACATGTTACAAAACAAATTATTGGCGAAGGTGCCCCACTTGGACTCGCAATCCTTTGTATTACCATTCTCCTCTATGCCGACAATATCATTATCGGATGGGTACTTGGTCCCGAATCTGTTGGACTCTATGCTGCCCCAATGAAACTCATACAACTACTCTATGTGGGTGCGGCCCTGATCGCGAATGCATATCTACCACTTATGTCCCAACGCATCATAACGTCAAAAAAGGAATTTCAAACCATCGCAGATTCCTCAATACAGTTCAGCTTTTTAGGCGGCATTGCGGTTGCCCTTGCGTCATTCTTCCTTGCGCCAATCATCATTCCCATCCTCCTCGGAGAGACATACCTTCCCTCCGCATATATATTTCGCATACTTATCGCAAGCATTCCATTTGTATACACCTCAACCATCCTTGGAAACCTACTTCTTGTTGTAAACAAACAAGGCGCTATGGTCCCCTTCCTAACTGTAGGGACCGGCACAAACCTCTTGCTCAACTTTCTTTTTATTGGCAAGCTTGGTATTGAGGGGGCAGCGATCGCAAACATTGTCTCCCAAGCAATTAACTTTGTCGGTTACTACATCGTATACACAAGGTACACATTCCGAACATGAACACCTCGTTTAAGCAACAACTCGTCCTACTCGGCGACATCGCAATACTATACACATGCTTAGTCGTCACACTTTTTCTCCGTTATGGGACAGTTAATGCTTATCTTTGGAAAGCGCACGCAGGTCCGTTCGCCATAGTGTTTGCTCTCTGGATTATTATCTTCTTCATAACAGGACTTTATGATCTAAAAAATTTTAAAAATACCTTGGAGTTAGTAAACCAGGTCATTATTGCAGTCTTTGCCGGCTCAATCCTCGCCATAACACTCTTCTATCTTGTTCCCTATTTTAAAATCTCCCCGAAGACAAATCTCGCAATCTTCATCGTCATACTTACGTTTGCCGAAATTATATGGAGATGGCTTTTTAACTCGTGGACAAAAAAACCTCAAAAACGCGTGGTAATTATAGGTAGTGGAGATGAAATCAAAGAACTCACCACCTTTATCAAAGAAAACCCACAAATTGGATATGATATTCGCCTCCATATCCAAGAGGCATCTCCTGAAACAACAAAAACACTCTATGAAACTATCAAGAGTGAAAACATTGATACAATTATTGTTTCTGAAACAATTAAAGACAACGATTCCTTTATTCGTGAGATGTACCAAAATGTGCTTTGTGGCATTGAGGTACTCGGAGCCATGCACACATACGAACAGATTTTGCAGAAACTTTCAATAGCACACACGGAACAGCTTTGGGTACTTACAAATATCACAAAACGCCAACGAACGTACGAACTTATAAAAAACTTAACTGAATCCACTTTTGCTACTCTCTTGCTTATTGTTCTTTTTCCATTAATGACTGTGCTCGGTCTTCTAGTAAAACTTAGTTCCACGGGTCCGGTAATTTACAAACAAATTCGATTTGGAAAAAATGAAAAACCATTTTTTATCTATAAATTTAGGACGATGCATGAATCTGCCGAAAAAGATGGGCCACAATGGTCCACGCGAAATGACAAACGAGTCACTACCCTTGGGAGATTTCTTCGTGCCTCCCACCTCGATGAACTCCCTCAACTTGTAAATGTCTTACTTGGAAACCTTTCTTTCGTGGGACCCCGACCAGAACGCCCAGAATTTGTAAAAGACCTTAAAACCCAAATCCCTTACTACGACATCCGACATATCGTAAAACCAGGAATTACCGGATGGGCACAAATTAATTATCGCTATGGAGCTTCCACAGAAGACGCATACCGCAAGCTTCAGTATGATCTCTTCTATATTAAAAACAGATCACTTGTGCTTGATTTTCTCATTGTGTTAAAAACAATTAAGTTATTTTTTACCACAGTCGAATAAATAAAGTTAACATATTAATTTCATGAATATTCTTGTTACCGGTGGAGCTGGATTTATCGGAAGCCACGTTGTTGATGCCTATCTCAAAAAAGGACACCGCGTCAGTGTAGTAGATAATCTTGTTACGGGCTTTCGAAAAAACGTCAATAAATCCGCAAAATTATACAAAGCTGACATCCGCGATCTTGAAACATTAAGAAAAATTTTCAAAAAAGAACGGCCCCATATTGTGAATCACCATGCAGCAATTGCGGAGGTAGTTAAATCGTTACGAGACCCTATCCCAACAATGGAAACCAACGTACTTGGCACAATTAACCTCCTTCTTTGTGGCGGGGAGTTTGGAATAAAAAAATTCATTTTCTCCTCGACAGGAGGCGCAATGTATGGGGACCCGAACCAAATCCCGGCAAAGGAAACCACGACACTGCAACCACTTTCTCCTTATGGACTTTCAAAGCTGTTGGCTGAAGAATCAATCTCATATTATGCGAGAGCGTATGGATTCAATCACCTCATTTTTCGCTATGCAAACGTATACGGACCAAGACAGAATCCCAAAGGAGAGGCTGGTGTCGTCGCTATTTTTGGCGGTCTTTTGAAGGCAAAAAAGACGCCAATCATCTACGGAGATGGAACCAAAACAAGAGACTACGTACACGTAGACGATGTGGTGCGCGCCAATATTCTTGCACTCACAAAGGGAGCAAACGCCACGCTCAATCTCGGGCTAGGGAAGGAAATACAAGACAAAGAGATTTTTTCCGCTATTGCAGCAACACTCAGGCACAAAGGAGAACCCAGCTTCGCTCCACACAGAGAAGGCGAACTCCTTCGCTCCGCGCTTGATGCAACATTAGCCCATAGCACAATTGGATGGAAACCAACTATTCAACTCAAAAAAGGAATCGCAAAGACAATCCAAAATATTTAAAGCTTCTGCTTTCAACACAAAACAACGACCTGATTGGTCGTTGTTTTGTGTTGATCCCTTCCTACAACTTCTTATACATCCTAAAAATATGTCTTTGAAGAGAAATCGGCATTTTTTCTACAAGAGCATAGGCAATATAACGAATATATCCAAAACATAATGCTAATAGGTATCTATGATAATACTGCTTGTACATCTTAGTAAGCGTTAAGGCATTTTTAAGCTGCGTCATTTTATACCGTGCACCTATAGCACCGGCGCGTAAAGTAAAACGTACCGCATAGAAAGGAAGGTTGCCGAGCCTCCCAACCGTTCCCAACCGAAGCCATAATTCATAATCCTCGACATGTCGAGATGTCTCGTCTTCGTGATATCCACCCATTTCAAGGACTCTATCCTTGCGAAATAGAACACTCGAGTGCGTAAAACAATTTTTAAAAAGTATCTTTTTTCTCACCCCCTCATCAGTTTCTGGTGCCAAAAAACGGAACAACTCCTCCCCTTTCTCATTACATACTATTGTTCCGGTACCCAAAAGAACGTAATCAGGATTTACGTCTAAAAATGCAACCTGTCGCTCAAGCTTATCGTTTTCCGCCCAAATATCATCGTCGTCCACCCTCGCGATATATTCACCTCTTGCAAGCTGAAGTCCCCTATTGAGTGTTTTTTGAACGCCCAATTTTGTTTCATTCTTTACATACACAACACGCTTATCTTTGTGCACAAACTGTTCAACAACAGACTCAGTGTTGTCAGTTGAAGCGTCATTAATCACAATCAACTCCAAGTCAGAATACGTTTGGCCCAAGACGCTTTCTATCGCCCGCATAATCCACGCTGCCCCATTGTGTGTAGGCAAGAGAACTGATACTCTTGGTTTTTCACTAGTTTCCATATACCAATTTTTTACACATGGTTTCATATTGTTCTACAATGCGCTCCCACGTATGGTGCGCCTGCCATGACTGATATGCTTTTTCCCCAATCCTCCTTCTCTTCATCTCGTTATTAAGAAGGTCATTGCCAACTTTTGCCATATCTGTTGGAGTTTTTACAATCTCCAAGATCTCCTCATGATCACAGACATTTCCGACTGCAGTCGTCACAAACGGAGCCTTTGAGGCAAACGCCTCATACATCACCAAAGGCGCACATTCAATCTGAGAACCAAACAAAAACAAATCTGCCTGCTTGTATGCGGACACAATCCACTCACGTGGGACATCATGCAAAACCATGATATGTGAGTTTAAAAAGGCGTTCAACTTACACAATGGGTAGCAACTATACCACGCACGACCAGAAGGACGTTCTCCGATAATCACAAGCGTAGCATCCTTGCGCCCCATTCTCTTAAAGGCATCGATAACAAAAAGGTGCCCTTTTGCAAAATAATGATTTGAAACGGTGATAACCATTTTGGGCGTAGCAATACCAAACTTCGTTTTAAAATCCAAAGATTGTTTCAAAAACTCCTCTCCTGCCCCGTTGGGTATTAATACCGCGCGATCTTCACATCCATACTGCTCGCCAAATACGTAATCTTGGTAATTCGCCGACATATACACAAGCCTATCGTATTGCTTCAAATACCCAGGCAACACATCAAAATATGTCTTATAAGCAGGCGTATGGAGCCGCGAATACCCACAAGGGATAAACACTTTTTTTCCCTTTATCCTTTCGAGAACCGGAAATACTAAATCCGTACACCAAATTTGTGCTGCGTAATTTATAACCACATCGAAACCACCAGAAACAAGAAAGTCTTGATATCGCCGCATCTCCTCTTCGGAGCCGCGTATCCCCTTTACGCTATTTCCTGCAAGCTGAAACTCCTCAATATGAACCCCGAGAATGGTCTTTTCAATTCGTTCACGTACCGCGGTTGTTGCAACACATACCTCATGGCCGCGCTTTACAAGGCGCTCAGCAAGTTGCCGCACAACTTCTTCGGCACCCCCTTTCTTTGGTTCATAAAACTCGACCGTAAAAAGTATTTTCATGCGGACAACTTCATGGCTTTAAAAATGTCTTGAAACCTTCGTTCATACGTGTGTTCACGAATAGTCCGTACATATCCAGCCCTTGCAATAACGCCCCGCTCACTCTCGTGCGCAAGATAATATCGTGCTTTTTCAATAAGATCGGACACATCTCTAAAAATAACAATTTCTTTTCCATCAATGTAATAATCCCTAAGATTATCTGCATCTGCAGTTAACAGAAATCCCCCGCACCCAGGAATCTCAAAATTTCTTCCCTTGATTTGTTCCCTTCGTTTATTCCAAAAGGCTTTTGCGTTGACTACCCACATCAGTGGATTTTGTATATGGTACGTCCCATCAGTTCTTCGGTTTAAAAAGATTTTCGCAATCTGCTTAACATCTACCGCTCCCGACCCCTTAGTTAAATTAAGGTTGATGCGACTTTCGGAAAAAATATCAATCATTTCTTCCTGATTCACTCGCCCATTGGGCCACCCATTCCCCCAACATTGAAGATCTACCCCTGCATCCTTTATCCTATCCGCCACTTCCTTACGATTACTGTGAGGCTGCCCCACAAACGTCACATCATATTTTAACTCTGCGTCAACAATAGGTTTATACATGTGGGTATTACACGCCCATTGTGATTTGATGATATTCTTGTACCCAATCTTTAAGTATTTTTCCGACGCCGAAGAATCAGTGGTAGAAACATAATGAAAATATGGCGCATAAAACTGAGAAAAATTATCAAACCTCCAATGATCGTCTGCAAACCAGTTAAACGTCACTGCGCCGCTTTTCTCAGTAATGACTTTAATTGTATCTTTTGAAATTTCATCGGTAAAAAGGAAAAAAAAGCACAGCGCAGGCTTCTCCCGAAGCGCGGTTTCCACCAATCTCCTATTCATCTCTTCTCCCCCAACTTCACGCATTACCTCGTCAAAGGGAAAGTAAAGTATCTCATGCACCCCATTTTCCATCGCCACAAGCGACTCGTAAAAATTATAGTGCTCAAAACTTAACCCACGCTTTGGATCACCATAATCATATTTTGTTCCAATATAAAGAATTTTCATCTTAGGTGCAGAATTCTTAATATGTGCGAAGCAATGAGCCAAAAAAAAGCATAATACTTCCCAGGATATTTATCTCCATATTCCCTAAGTAAGCGGAGGTGATAACGAAGGTGGTTTCTTCTGTTTGAAGAAGACATACCCTCCCCAAGAGTATACCTCACCGTGTTGTCCGGCAAATTTGCAAGAGTACCACAACTTCCTATTCGCAACCACAAATCATAATCTTCTGTGTAACTAAGCGATGCATCATATCCACCCAACCTTAAAGCCACGTCCTTAGAAAAAATAACGGTTGAGTGCCCAAACGG
>CAYLXU010000007.1:0-13560 GCA_964388055.1 uncultured Candidatus Saccharibacteria bacterium
GACCCGCCATATACGAGACTCTGCCCTCGCTCGAAAACAAAAACCTCGTTATGCTAGCCCCCAAAGGAAAAAGGAGGCGCTACGCGGCAACACCCCCCACAAAACTACACAATCTCGCCGAAACAGTGCTTCACAATCTCGACAATCTCATCCCAGAACTCCAAAAAAAGATGGATTCCTCAGAGAAAAAACCCATTGTCACCTATTCAGAAGGACAAGAAGGGATAGCAAACACATTCGAAGATGTAGTCACCACTCTTGGAAAAGGGGATGTATATTACCGCTACAGTTCACGAAAAAATGTAAGGGAGTCGGGAAAATATCTCCCCAAGAACTACCGAGAAACACGAGACAAAAAACAACTAGGGAGATTTGTAATTACGAATGAAAAAAATCAGCAGGAGAAAAAACCATCGCTCGATAGATCTCTCAAGGTTGTACCAAAAGAATTCGGGCTATTCGAGGATGACATCACACAAATTATCTATGACGATAAAATCGCAGTAATCGATTACAATACCGAAACGGTAATAACAATACAAAACCCAACAATAGCGGGGTTCCAGAGAAAAATATTCAAAGCACTTTTTGAAAAATTGTAACCACGTTGTGGATAATGTATATTTGCTTAAATACAATTTAGAAGTAATCTGAAAATATATGGCGGACATTCTCCTTCCTACCACGTATAAGGATATAGAAGGTCCACTCATCTTCCTTGCGGGGCCTATTCAGGATGCACCGGATTGGCAACAAGAGGCGATACGGCTTATCCGAGAACGAGAAAAAATACATATTGCATCCCCAAAGCGCCCCATAAAAATAGAGGGGGATCTCGTTGGCGCAGAATATGATGCCCAGGTAGAATGGGAACATCATCACCTTAACTACGCCGGAAAATATGGGACCATTCTCTTTTGGCTTGCAAAACCAATAAGCCACACCCCAGGACGAGCGTATGCCCAAACAACACGATTTGAATTGGGCTGGTCTGTGGCGCGGCATTACCTTGAAGGCATTAAAGTAGTAGTGGGAATAGAAGATGGGTTCAGCAATGCACGCTATCTCAAAAAAACTATAGCGTCCATAGCACCAGGCATACCACTCTGCTCATCTCTAGAGGAAACGTGTATCAAGGCCCTCCACCTATTACAATCTCCCAAGAGAAAGCTTCTCGGAAAAAATACACAATGACAAAAAACCACGACCCCAAACGATCGTGATTTTTGTTTTAGAGGCCTGGGCGGGAATCGAACCCACGTATAGGAGTTTTGCAGACTCCTGCCTTACCACTTGGCTACCAGGCCACCAAACCCGTCCTCCAACAAGTCTATTGTTTCACGTCTTCAAGCAACTGTTCAATATGCGCAGCTTCTTTTTCTGTTGGATCATACACAAAAGAAATCCGCGGCACCGGATGCATCTTAAGACGCTTCATAAGCGCATATTGCACATCCCCAACCACCTCCTCTAAAAACTGTTTCACCTCATCTACTGCCACGTCGGGTAGAACACTATAACGAATGGTACAATTACGAAGATCACGAGAAGTCTCTACGGTAGTGATTGTAATAAGATAACTCCCTGACAAGGTAACATCTTTTGAGAGAATTTTTCCCACCTCCTCATGAATAAGTTCATTTACACGCTCAATTCGTCTTGTCATAAAATTCAAAATATAAAATTGTTTTGAATTTGAGATTTAAAAAATTTTTAATAAATCTCCTATTTCGATGTGTACATTACTTTGTACCATGGCTCCACATTCCTTGTTCTGAGGAATCGTTTTAACCTCCTGCTTACCAGATTTCAAATTAACGATCCTTCCTTCCCCAACCTTCACATTTTCACATTTTCACGAATAATATCTACCCTCTTATTCACACCCATGTTCCCCACAAGAACTTTCCCCCCAAGCACCTGCCCCTTTCTTGACTCACTAAACAACGCAAGTACCTCAAATTCTCCCAAATACTCTTTTTCCCCCGCAAGCTGTTTATCAAGATACTCTTCAAAAAGGGTGACGATCTCGTAGATGACGTCGGAAGAAATAATACGTATTTTAAGCTGGTCTGCAAGCACCCGCCATTCAGTCTTTGTTTTTATATGAAAGCAAAGAATTGTTGCGCCAAAGGTATCAGCAAGCTTTAGATCACTATCAGTTACATCCCCCACCCCGGAACCAATCACCTGAATAAGCAGGTATTCTCTATTAATAGATGTAATAATTGTCTCAAGCGCCTCTAAAGATCCATACGTATCCGCCTTCACAATAACATTTATAATCTTCGTACCCTTCGAAACATCCTGTTTTTTGCATAATTCAGTCTTTGTCTCCTTTTCCTGTAAACGCCCCTCCCTTGAGAAAGAGTTGCCGCACACCCATTCCTCACCCACAATAGGCATCATTTCGAAACCGACCACAAGAACAGGAGAAGAAAAAGTCGCCTCTCTAATCCGCGCCCCTTTGAAATCTTCGAGAATTTTTACCTTACCTTGGGCAGTAGACGTAGAAATATGCTCCCCCTCCCTCAAAATACCATCCATAATAATAAGACTTGCGGTTATCCCCCTTTTACTATCTCGTTTTGCCTCAATTATCACTCCTCTTCCGGGAACAGTCGGATCTGCTTTCAGCTCCTGGAGATCTGCAACAAGGAGGATGAGATCAAGCAAATCGTCAACCCCCGTACCGCTTACCGCTGACACCTCTTGTTCAGGAACATCGCCACCCCAAGACTCGACCATAACTCCCAACTCAGAGAGCTGGGTACGAACACGGTTGGTATCGCTATTTGGCTTATCGATCTTAGTAAGCGCAACTACAAAGGGCGTGTTTGTAGCCTTAATTTGTTCAAGAGACTCTTTTGTTTGCGGCTTCACTCCCTCATCAGCTGCCACCACAAGGATGGCAACATCAGCCGCTTTTGCCCCACGGCCACGCATCTTTGAAAATGCCTCGTGACCAGGAGTATCAATAAACGTGATTCCGCGATCACCATGCAGGATTTCATATGCTCCAATGGACTGAGTAATCGCACCGGCCTCACGCGCTGCAATACTTGTTTTTCTAATGTAATCCAAAAGCGTTGTCTTACCATGATCAACGTGCCCCATTACCACCACTACTGGCGGACGCAAAATTGTCTCCTGCTGTTTAGTCATAATGTGTTTTACTTTAACAAAAAATGGCTCTCGGCACAAGGGACTCTTGAAAATTATAAAATCTGTTGTATAAAAAACACCCCACGCTTATATGGGGTGCTTTTTCAAAACAAAAAACAATTTTCGAAACCCTAATCCCTCTTGGGAAACAAACTTATTTTTTTGAGCGAAACCGAGGTCCCAACCCATTTGTCACGAAATCCAAACTCATGACCAAAGATCGCCTCTATGAGGGTCTCGGATGTCTGAGGCAAAAAGGGGCTCAACATCCATGCAAGGTTAATGAGGTAATGAAGAAGATCTGAAAGCGTCTTGTTGTCTGGATGAGACCATAGTTTTTTTTGCGTAATCTCACGATCAACAAAACCAATGACCTGCCACACCACCTCAAGCGCCTCGTTAAAACGAAACTCCCTCATTGCATTATGGTATCTCTCCCAATGCATATCAATATCTTTCTGCCCTTCAAACTGTTCTAAAATGACCACCCCATTTTTCTCGACAAGATTAGTCACACGACTTACCAAATTCCCAAGTCCGTGCGCAAGATCACTATTATATCGAGCAATCAATCGATCCTCGTCAAAGTCCCCATCCTCGGTAGGAGGAATTTCACGCAACAAAAAATATCGCACAACGTCACCTCCATACACCTCAGTGAGCGTCCTCGGATCTATTGTATTACCCAAACTTTTTGACATCTTCTGGCCCTTATTTGTTATAAACCCATGTACAAAAAGTGTCTTTGGGAGCGCAATCCCTGCTGAGAGCAACATGGCCGGCCAAATAAGAGCGTGAAAACGAGAAATGTCCTTCCCAATAATCTGTACGTCAGGAGGCCAAAAAAGATTAAACTGCTCCAAATCTTGTATATACCCCACGCCGGAGAGGTAATTCGTGAGTGCATCGGCCCACACATAAATTGTCGAATCCTCATCATCGGGAACGGGAATCCCCCACGAAAGGTCTTTTCTTGGTCTCGAAAAACTCACATCTTCAAAATCCTCCTCGAGAAAATGAAGCATCTCGTTCGCACGAGAGGCAGGAACGATACGAACCTCCCCGGAAACGAGAAGTTGCTTTAACTGTTCCCGATATTTTGTAAGGCGAAAAAAATAATTTTCCTCCTCAACCACCTCTGGCTCTTTTAAATGAAAGATGCACTTTCCATCTCTAAGTCCTTTTTCTGTAATAAATGCTTCACAGCCGGAACAATATAATCCTTTATACGTCTTTTTATAAATATCGTCATTATCACGAAGACGTTTCCAAATTTCGTACACTACAGGCCAATGTTCTTCTTTATCCGTGGTACGAACAAAGTGATCATTTGAGATATTAAGAAGTTCCAACAATCTTAAAACGGCCCGTACGTTCTCATCAACAAATGTTTTCGTCTCTTTGCCAAGCTTCTCTGCAGTTTTTGCAATCTTTGCCCCATGCTCATCCGTCCCCGTAAGAAAAAAAGTCTCGTCCTCAAGAAGGCGATGATAACGCGCAAGCGTATCCGCCTGAACAAATTCAAGAGCGTGCCCCAGGTGGGGCACATCATTTACATAAGGAATCGCAGTTGTAATGTAAAATTTTGACATAGTATCAAAATTAAAATTCCAAACACTAAGCACCAAATTACAAAACGGTAATTACTGAAGTTTTCTATTTGTTTGGAATTTGAAATTTGTAGTTTGGGATTTTATGCTATACCCTTCGCTTCTTCTCGATCATGTCAGTCACAATCTCCTCGAGAAGCACGCCAACCGGGACTGCAAGAAACATCCACACAATCCCCCCAAGCTCTGCTCCAGCAAGTAATAACATTAACACAAAAACCGGATTAAGGCCAACCACCTTCTTCATAGCGATGGGAATAAGTATATGACTCTCGAACTGCTGAAGACCAACGAAAAATGCTAGAGTATAAAATGCAAGACTAGAAGAATCCCCCCACGCAACTAACGTTGCCACTCCTCCTGCAATAATTGGTCCAACAACAGGAACAATTTCCATCAACCCCGAGAGAACCCCAAGAAGCAATGCGTTGCTCACCCCCAAAAATGTAAGCCCAAAAAACACAAGAACTCCTATCGCAAAACTTAACAAAATTTGTGCACGCAACCACTTTCCAATGCGCTCCTGTGTTTTTCGCCATACCCCAATCACGTATTGTTCGTATTGTAGTGGTGTAATATCCGCAATGAAATCACCTACCCCTCGTTCGTGAAGCAGTAAGTAAAACGTAATCACAACGACTACAAACATAGAAATGACACCACCAAAAAGTGAGGCAATAAGAGATCCGACTCGAGAAAATAAAGAAGCAATATCCCCAGAAGAAATGGTTTCTAGGTGCTCAAAGAAATTGACGAGATAACTGATGTTGTCATACCCCTTCAAAAAAGCGGACTGCGTGCCGCCCAACAAAGTTATAAACGAACGCACCTCGCTAAAAATAAGCGGAGCGAGAAAATAGATACTTGCCCCAACAATAAGAAAGAGGAGTATGTATAAAAAGATGACGGTGAAAATGCGAGGCCATCCACGCCTACCAAAGTAGGTTACAAGGGGATCAAAAGCTGACGCAACCACGATGGCAAAAACAAGCATGGTAAGCACGTTGTGAAGCAACAATAACGACGTAACCACCGCCGCCACTACAACAATTCTCATGAGTGACCCCCAAGAAATTTCTATTAAATGTTTGTCCTGCATGTAATTATAAGAAATACGCCCCCGTTTCCCTGCGGAGGCGCAACAAGAAACGGATCCTTATCCCAATTCTACTCAAAACGCAAGATTTCCTCAAATCGCTCTCTTTCTTTTATAGGACCAATGAGCGCGAGGTTGAGAAGCCCATCTTTAAAAATATCACGCGCCACATTTTGCACATCTTCGGAAGTCACTGCGTCTACCTTTGCAAACACCTCCTCAGGAGTAAGGGTCGTACGAGTGACAATCTCCTGCCCACCATAAAATGACGCAAGCTCATCAGATGTCTCCATAGAAAGCACAAGCCCCCCCTTAAGATAGTCCTTTGCCTTTTGTAATTCATCTTCCGAAACACGCTCATTTTTAAGCCGTGCATACTCCCCCAATATTGATGTAATAGTAAGGTCAAGTTTTGTATGATCTACGCCTGCAGAGCTTGCAAAAATACCAGAATCAGTAAAAAAATCAGCACCGCTGCGCACATAGTATGCAGCCCCAAGCTCTCCACGCACCTTCTGAAACAAACGAGAACTCATTCCTCCCCCCAAAATAGCTCCCAACACCTCAAGCGGATACTTTCTCTTATCAAACACATGGAACGATCGAACACCTAGGACAAAGTGGGTCTGATCAGAATCTTTATATTGTATCGCCACGGCAGGCTTCTCCTGTTCTTCCACCACAGCAAGTTTTCCACTCTTTAGTCCTTGGGGCATTCCAGAAAATGCGGTTTCTATCTTTTCCTTTGCATCCTCTGGCAACGCACCAGCGGCAATAACTACGGTTGCATTCGCAAGATAATGTTCGCCTCTGTATTTTAGAAAATCTTCTTTTTGAATTGCCCGAATAATCTCCTTCTGACCCCCAAGTGGCCACCCCGCAGGCTGATCTCCATACACCACCTCGAGAAAAAGCTCCTGCACCTTACGCATGGGAGTGTCTTCATACATATTTATCTCTTCGATAACTACTCCACGCTCAGTATCAATCTCTTTTGGATCAAAAACGGGATTGAGATATAAGTCGGATACTACATCAAGAATAAGGTCAAAATGCTGAGCATCACCTTTTGCATAGTAACCAGTAGATTCGTGTCCCGTAAAAGCGTTGTACTCCGCACCAATTCGATCTAACTCAACTGCAATATCAATGGGACGAGGTCTTTTCGTTGTCCCTTTAAAACACATATGCTCGAGAAAGTGCGAAATACCATTAAGCTCTTTGACTTCATATTTAGAACCCGCCTCGACAAGAACGAGAAGAGTTGTTGCACGTGCATCCTTTTGAGGGGCAAGAATTACACGAAGTCCGTTTGATAATGTATCTTTTTGAAAACTCATACGTAAATTATTAAATTAACAAACTCCTTTTTCTTTCAAAAAATCTCGAAGCCTATCAGAGCTAATTCTTTCCTGATGCATGGTATCTCTATCACGCACGGTAATACTACCATCTTCCAGCGTCTGAAAGTCTATCGTAACACAAAAAGGGGTTCCTATTTCATCTTGGCTATAATATCGTTTTCCAATATTCCCGCGCTCATCCCACGCCACCATCATGCTTTTTTGCAAACCCCTATAAATAGATCGGGCACACTCAACAAGTTCCGGTTTATTTTTTAATAACGGAAACACTGCAACCTTGTAGGGAGCAATGTTTGGCTTGAGTTTTAGGACAATGCGCTTATCACTATCCCCTCCCTCTTCGTGGTACGAGTCGAGTAACACCATAAGAAGGAGTCGATTAATACCAACGGCTGGCTCAATAACATGTGGTCTAATCTTTTCCCCCGTTTCAGGATCCTGAATAACCAGTTCCTTGCCGGAATATTTCTCGTGTTGCGCAAGATCATAATCAGTACGATACGCGATTCCCCACAACTCCTTAAAACCAAAAGGAAAGTGATATTCTAAATCTTCTGTGCGCTTTGAATAGAAACTCCTTTCCTCATCACCATGCTCGCGCCAGCGCAAACCCTCCTCCTTAACACCAAGCGTCTCAACAACAAATTTCCACATCACATCTTTCCATTCCTTAAAAATGGCTTCCCAATCTGTTTTTTGTGGATCAAAAAAATATTCGACCTCTCCCTGTTCGAACTCAAGAGTCCTAAAAATAAAATTTCCGGGCGTGATCTCATTGCGAAATGATTTTCCAAGCTGCCCAACACCAAATGGCAACCGCACCCGCATAGAGTCTACGATATTTTTAAAAGCAAGAAAAATCCCCTGGGCAGTTTCTCCACGCAAAAACGCCTTGGATTCTGAATCTGCAACAATACCAATTTTAGTTTCAAATAATAGGTTAAATTTACGAACCGGTGTCCAATCAAATTTTCCGCATTGTGGACACAAAATAGAATTTTCTTTAATAATCGTACCAAGCTCATCTTCTTTCTTTCCCTCGACCTGAATATGTTCTCCTTTTTTTTCAAAATAATGCTCAATAAGATGATCGGCGCGCATGCGATGCTTGCACTGCTTACAATCCACCATTGCATCGCTAAAACCCTCGGCGTGTCCGGATGCATACCACGTTTTTGGGTGAAGAATAATAGAAGAATCTAACCCAACCATATCTTGTCGCTCCCGAACAAACGCTTTCCACCACAAATCCATGATATTTTTTTTGAGCTCAGCACCCAGTGGCCCATACTCCCAAGAATTTGCAAGTCCACCATAGATCTCCGATCCGGGAAATACAAAACCACGCCGTTTGGCAAGTGACACAATATCTTCAAGTGTAGGTTTAGATATCATAAAAATCCATTAACGTTTAACGAACTAGAAATTAATAAGTTGGTGCAATTCGCCAACCCCTTAATCCGTTAACTCATTACTACTATTATTCTACAATCCCGCTCCCTTGCCCTACCGTTGTATCATCCGCGAGAGTGGTAGTCAATTCCTGATCAGAATGAGAAAGTTGTGATCCTGTAAAATCGTCACGCCCAGCAACAGTCGTACGGTCGAGAAGCTTTGCAGCACTTCCTTTATTAAACAAGGTCGGGGTCATAGTGATCTGGAACACTGCCTCAAGAGGAGCAGAAATCACTCCCGTATTCGCGGCAAGGCGCGGAACTTTCCAAACCATTTCTTTAGTACGCTCATTAAACTCAGGCGGGTTGGTTCCATAGTTTCCTGCAAGTTTACCAGTAAACGAGGCATTGGGGGGCAAAACAGAACGAACCTCAATATTGCTCACATCACCACCATAACTCTTAATCCTCCAATGAATAGTATAGTTTGTCGGCTCGTTTACCTTTGGGGGAAATGGCCCCTTATTCACAATACCTGACTGTGCATCCCTAAAAAAAGCCAACGCATCAACTTGTATCGTTCCACTCACCTTGCTCTCATAACTTGCCTGCCCTAAGCTTTTTTGAACCTGCAAGAAAGCTGGAACGGAAAGCGAATCAACCTCAGCCTCTACACGAAGAACAAAATTTTTATCCCCCAAAGAGGTAATGGGGTATTCCCTGAGCACGGTAGCGTCAAAATTTACAGAACCTTCCTCGTTAATGTTCAACACCTTCAATGCAGGCGTTTTTGCAGCTGTCCATGTAACAGTATGGTCACGGGGATCAACAAAACCCTCATTCGATCTCGTACGCGAAACATCAAACATGGACCCAACAAGTCTTGCGCGAATAATAACATCATTTAACGCAGTTCCACTTACATTTTTGTATACAATTTTGTAGCGAAGAGCATCACCTGGTTTTACCACTGATAAGTCCTGCCCTTCTGGAACAATTGCTAAGGCAAAAGGACTTGCCGCAATCACAGATTGTGTCTCTTTTTTAACGATATCAATATCATTGTTTTTAAGTGTTACCCCCCCAATAACATTAAAACGAAGTACCCCGCCCCCTTGCCCGGAAGAGACACCAGACACAAAGATTACACCCGATTCTCTCGCCTTAATCGTACCAAGCTTCCAAAAATTAGCAGATGTAAGTTCTGGGCGTGAAAACTTTAATGAAAAACCAAGAGGGGTTTCCATCTTCACCCATGCATTCTCTAAAGACGCATCGAGATTGTTCGTATAATGTATTTCAAAGTTAAACTGTTCTCCAGATTGAACTTTATTAGGAAGCACAATGTCAACCTGTAACGCGGGATCACCTATCGTTGTTTGATCACCAAACTTTTTGTCAAAACGACCACGCAAACCGCTTAACTGGTAATCAAATATCATCTTAAACTCTTTAACTGTATTTGGGGTACCGAGTGCAACCACTGAAAATGCAACGCTCCCCGATCCACCAACACCGAGATCTCCGATAGATTTTGCAAGCTGCGTTCTCGTCCGTTGTGAATCGTCTGCAAAGAATACCCCCTCAGGAAGTTCAAGAGAAATACGGGCATCTTTTAAAACAGTGCGAGTACCGTTGGTATATACAAAATCAATATCGAACGGTTTCCCGGCAGAAACTCGTTCGGGAAGTTGCATTTCAACAGATAATGCACGAGTAGAAAAAAGATTCACAAAGTAAGCAGCCACACCCCCGAAAAATACCGCAATAACAAACACCCAGAGCAAAATCTTCTTAAGGCCACTCATCCCCTTTTTTGGTGCCCGCAACACATCGGTAATGGGTAGCTCACGCCTCACCTCCATGCGAGGCAGGGATACCTCCTCCCACTCGTGTGCCGATTCCGTCGAGGAAAATGTAGTTTGCTCTTCCGATGTTTGGGGCTTTTCCTGATCCCCATAAAGATGCTCTTCTGTTTCCTTAAGCATAATAGAATATAGAATAAGGAACTCGACCAATTAAAAATATCGAATTCCGTTTATGTTCAAAAATGACTTTTAAGGTGATTTTTAAGATACGCACTTCTTCTCAAAAGAGACGCGATATCCATTCTATTTAATTGTAACGCATCTCGATCCTGTTGTAATCCTGGGGATACACCCAAGAGATCTGCACATGTATCTAAAAAGTCGCACGAATACATATAAGCATTGTAGCGTCGCCCAGATTCGACAAATACGGGCGCATCTTCCATGCCCTCCATTTTTATTAAGTACTCATAAAAGGCCCGAAAAAGCCCCTCGTCATGATATTGGAATGGTAGAAGAGAGCTCAAAAAACGGGCAGAATCTGTAGCGCAACGAAATAATACAGGATCATTTTTTACTTTACCAAAATGATGAATGCCAGCGCCCCCAATAATCTTTAAAGTATTTGTCATGGTAAACTCGAGACTCGAAAACGTAAGTGGCTCTATGTGGCCACTAAGTCGAGCAAGGACTTTCCTGCCCCCACGGGAAACAAACTCAATCTTTCCCATCTCACGCGTAAGCGCAACATATTTCCAATCCGCCTCCCCCATCTCTCTTTTTTCCAAAATGATCCCCTCTGCAAATAACATATATATGGTAGTTGTATTATACCCGGTTTATTTTGAGAGAAAAACAACACTCATATCGAGTGTTGTTTCATTGTGCCGAGGAGAGGATTTGAACCTCCACGAGCTTACGCTCACCAGCTCCTAAGGCTGGCGCGGCTGCCAGTTACGCCACCTCGGCAATATATATTACTTATAACAACTTTTACCTCAACACAAAAGGGCAAAACCAAAACACCCCATATGGGGTGTTTTGGTTCACAATTTCTTTATAATACTTCGATCTCCGCATGTTGGATACCGAAGCGTTTCGCATCACCTTTCTCTGCGAACCACACATCTACTCGATCGCTAAATCGAGAGTGCATGCGGTCTTCCACCACAAAGACTTTGTTCCCAAAGACACGCGGAATGCGAATCTTTGTTCCAAAGGGAAGCATATTTGTCGCCACAATACCATCTCTTACGAGCGTACCCCTTGCAGTAATAAAGGGGGTATCATCGGTCTCCTCTGGAGAGCTGGAATACCCTGTGACATATGCCTTTAAGGTTGCGCGTTTAGAAGTCACTGGAAAGTTGTCGCTCAGATAGACAGGGTGCGAATCAATTTCCTGTGATTGTGTTGTAGACTTGGAGCTTTCAAAAACATTTGGAATAGCTATTGGCATGATCCCCTGATTAAGCAGGGAGAGTGCCAAGCCCAAGCCAAGTAACGTATTCATACAGCGCGACAGCACCTGTGTAGAACACAACGTGCCGCCATTCGTATTTTTCTAGCAATGAACAGCCTCCAACCTGGCAACCGACTGTTATTAAGACTTGTTTATTCTCACATTCTATTACCAGCTTGGAAACAAAAAACCCGTTTCGGGGTTCTAGTAGATATCCTAGTCGATTTGAACCATTTTGTCAACCAAAAACCATAAAAAATGTCAAAATCCGTTGACAAAAAAATCTAAAAATCGACATAATCAACCTCTCATAAAACAAAAACCGCGCATGGGCGGCCCTATCTAAGCAAGGCGGGAAAGAAGTCTTTGGCTCTTTCCCACATATTTTGGGGAATTTATTGTAGCTTCTGTAAAGTCTCCTCTCACAAGTCTTCTTCCTAGCCTCTTTTCGAGACAACCAACACAAAGCATTCCAGAAATTGTAGGCATCACGCCGAGCCACAACGCCGTCTTGATAAAATAAAACTCTCCAATCTTTCCGGTATCTACGCGACAATCAACACAATGAAATCTCCGCCTTGATCGCCTTGCCACTCACCATCACTCCCCCTAGAAGTATTTTGTATTTGTATGTATATATGTAATAACATAATAACTAGTGCGTCAACTATCTCATAATGAAGTTTTACTGCTGGATTCTTATCTTTGAATGGGGTAATACTATTAATATAGGAGCTTGAAAAAACGGGGGTGAACTCATGATCGAAAAAAAGGATCTTCCAATATTTCTTGAAGAGGTACTTAAAACGCTCGTTCCAAATATTCCAAACATCCTTATCTCCTCAAGAGTTGAACAAAATAAAAAGGCAACCCAAATCTTTTTTGTCATCAGTCGCCCAAGAAACCCAAACCAAGAAATTGCGAGAATGAGTGTCGAATTTATCTATACATTAAACAAAGCACAAAAACCATCATTGCATATCGATACACATATTTATATTCTCACAGGAGATCTCGAGGATACGGAAGTAAAAAGCCTAATTCTTCTCCAAGCAATGTGCGGATTTGCATCATATGAATTCTTGAATGACCCAAAAAGTCCTTTTTAAACTGCACCTCGTGCAGTTTTTTCTTCTCTGCAACAAATATTATTGCAGAGAGAGCCCCGAGCGGAGTCGAGGGATTTTCAATATTTCTCCCTTCTCTATCAGTACCGCAAGGTTGCAAGCAAAAACCAACAAAGAATTACTTATCAAAACTCTACTCCCTCTATGTGCTCTAGTGTATGCCCCCCGTTCTCAAGATTAAGATTTATAAGAACAACATCTGCTCTAATTGACATTTCTTGTAATTTGTTTTCTAGTATATATACTTCGATAATACGCTTAAACTTTTTTAACTTGTGTGAGGTCATCTGCCACTGTGGCAAAAACTCTCCTGAACCTGTCTTGACCTCAACACACACAAGAATGTTTTTAATCCGTGCAACAATATCAATCTCCCCATATGGTTTCCGGAAATTTTTTTCCACTATCTTATATCCTTTCCTCAACAGATATGCCACCGCAAGATGCTCCCCCATCTCCCCTATTTTCTGGTTTTTTGTTTTCATTTAAGTAGTGAATATTGTTTAACATAAAAATGTTTCGCGTGAAACATTTTGG
>CAYLXU010000007.1:13660-29037 GCA_964388055.1 uncultured Candidatus Saccharibacteria bacterium
GTGCAGGAGGGGAGCGTAGAAAGGGAAAAATGTTTCGCGTGAAACATTTTGGGTGCAGGAGGGGAGCGTAGAAAGGGAAAAATGTTTCGCGTGAAACATTTTGGGTGGATTTTGGTACCGTGAAACATGTTTCACAGTATGTGAAACATGTTGTCAATATATAAATGTTTCACATCTTATTAAGCAGGTTGTCAATGTATTTTAAAAGAAAAAACGCCACAGGGCGTTTGTCTAGAAGCTTATGAAGTTGGGTAAATACACTCTTCTGGGGCTTTATCGCCCCGTAAACGAACAAATTGCGGATGTCGCAACGCGCCAGAAGGAAATCTTCTCTGGTACTCAACCTGAACAACTAATGGATATGTTGCATGAGCAAAATCTTCACGCTCTGCATCGCTAAAACCACCACCAACCTCGCCACATGAAACCATCTCTCCCGTCTGTGGATCTATCTGAGCAAGATATAATTTCCCCATTCTATCCTTGTTCTTTCCTGTTCCATACGTAAAACGCGTAGCTATGAAGTCATCCTCAAAATGAGGTTTCCACTTCCAACACCCATCGGGACGAATAGGCTGATCCTTCCTCCCATCAAGTCGAAAAGCAGTTGGCTTTGTCCCATCGTAAAGAACGAGACCCTCCCACCCTTCTCTAAGAACCTGTTTCCGCGCCTTATTAAAGGAACAACTAAGTACAGGGACAGGGGAGATTGAAGAAACATGGGAACTGTTTTGATGTCCGCCAAACAAAGACTTAAGCATGTAAAGACGCTCCCTATATGGCTTGTCCGAAGTTATTCGTCCCTCCCAAATAATAGGGTCAAAAATCATATACACGGCCTTACCAGCTTCGCTCTGAAGTGCGATAGCAGCCTCTGGCTTCGACTTCGCAATGCGGGTAAGCATCTCGAACTCATCCCGACCACTATTATCGACCAACATCTCTCCATCAAAAAGAAAGTCTCCTGTAGGCAACCCTAGCCGCAAAAAGTCTTCACAAATATGGGGATATAATGCAGTAACATCTTCGATCCCACGAGTATAGATCCTTACACGAGAGGAGGAAACCACTACTAAATGGCGATACCCATCTCTTTTGCGCGTGATGATCAAATCTCCTTGCTGCTCAAGTTCATACACCTTGCGATCTTCAACGCTGTGTTTTGGTTTAGCCGGAACAAAATTCTTATCAAGAGGATCGAGAGAAAAGGGGAGTATGTGCTGTAACACTACGCCACCTCCTATCTTTAGTGTTTATGTGCTGAAAATAAAATACTTTAAAAATGATAAATCGTCAAGGTTTTGCTCGAGACATTGACGGAATATTGGATATAGGGTTATATAGATCTGGTCATTGAAAACAGAAGGGTGGATAAAAAATGAAGCTCATTGTACTGCTTCTCTCTTACACACTCCTTGCATGCCCCCAACCAGAAAGGGTGGTTCAGAAAACCACACAACAAATTCTAGAAACAAAAGCTTTTAGCTACAACGCAAAAATAAATATTACTATCTTCGCAAACGATAAGGGATCAATTTTTTTAAAAATGGCGGGAGACTATAACAATGAAACGCCACAAGGATCTCTTACGCTCACCGTGGGGATTGAACCAGATACCATAATCCTGGATCTAGAAACACGAATGGTTGACTCTAAGCTTTATTTTCGACTCTCCCAACTCTCTGAGAAACTTTTTCCTAAATCATTTTCTGATCCATGTAAAAAAATTTTAAGCCAGTGGGTTGTTGTTGATATGGGGGCCATAGAGACACTTGAAGAAATCAGAAACATGGCCACCACTCAAGAGTTTCGAAAACTTCTAGAAGAAAAGCTTGGACAAATTAAAGATGTCTGTATTCGCTCAAATCTTCTCACCATCACCCACGTATTTGAAAACAGGGAAAACCCTCTTCAAGAGGAAGTCTATCATTACGCCTTTACTCTTAATAAGGAAAATCTTGTGGAGCTCCTTGGAATATTGACATGGATCACTGAGGGAAGATCCCCGACGGAAGAAGAGATGTCCTTCATTGTTGCATTGGTAAACGAGATAAAAGTACTCTATGGAGAGCTTTGGATTGACCCGGAAACAATGAACCTTCAAAAACTTCTTTCACGTGGTGTATTTCTTGTGCGAGATCAAGGAAGGAAGATATACGTACACCTTGATGTTTCTGCTTCGTTCAAAAACTTCAACATGCCCGTTGTGGTCGAAAAACCTTCGGATGCGAAATCACTCGAAGAAATTTTTGAACCCAAAAAGATGCCAACAGACATGCCAGAAGACGATTACAACCACTGATAAAAACAAACCCCTCGAAGAGGGGATTTATTTTTCTAAACAGAGAAGAGCCACAATGGACATTATGACACGTCACAATGTTTCGGAGAGTTTCTTGGCAACTTTCCACACATCACCCGCACCGATCGTAATCACCACAGAATTTTTTAAATCGCTTTTTTCTAAAACTTTGTTTACGCATACTAATGCATTTTCCAAGTTGCGTGCGTATTCAACAATGGTGGGGGAGTGAGCTCTTATTTTTTTAATCAAATCTTTTGAGCTGATTTTGCCTTTTTTCTCACGCGCTGATCCGTACACCTCTAGAACTACAACATGGTCTGCGTGATTAAAGGATTGTGCAAAGTCATCAATCAATGCTTCGGTACGAGAAAATGTATGAGGATGAAAAATGGCAATAATTTTCTTCTTGGGAAATTTTTTTCGCGCAGCAGAAAGTGTTGCTTGTACTTCAGTGGGGTGATGCGCGTAGTCATCAATCACAATTGGATTTTTTTTCTTTATGATCTCAAACCTTCTGCTTGTTCCGTGAAATTTCAAAATCCCATCTTTTATTTTTTTATCACCCACACCCAATACTTTTCCAAGGGTATACACCGCAGCACTATTCAATGCGTTATGATCTCCCGCGAGCGATGTTTCGAGTGTAATTTCTTTTTTGTTCTTATGTGTGAGTGTGAAAGATTGCCGCACACCTTCTTCAGAAGATGGGAAAAGACGCACATCATTCTTTGCTCTATGCCCGTAAAATATTTTTTGACATCGCGCCACCTTCGCAACGTCGCGGACATCATCATTATCTCCAAACGCAATAAGATATCCGTCTCGAGGAATACGCTTCACAAATTCACGAAATGTATTTTTATATGATTCAAAATCAGGAAAGTAATCAGGATGATCATATTCGAGATGTGTGAGTACAACCACCTTCGGATTAAAATGGGAGAGTTTGTTTTGATATTCATCTCCTTCAATTACCCAATATTTTTTCTTTCCCACAATTGCATTTGTACCCCACGCGCGAACACGTGACCCGACCACTACCGTAGGATCCAATCTCGCCTCGCGCAATACACTTCCCGCAAGTGCAGTAGTTGTCGTCTTTCCATGTGTCCCCGTAATAACAATTCCATAATGTCCGTGATTAAAAACCTCGCCCAACATCTCCGCATAAGAAAAAATTTTTATGCCATCTTTCTTAAGATACGCAAATTCAGGATTGTTTTTTTCATTATAGGCAGAAGATGCAACGTACACGTCAGCCACGTGCTGCACCACGTTATTCTTGTTGAATCCCTCGAATACTTTTATCTTTAGTTTTCGAAGTACCTCATCGGTGAAAAACTTTTCACTTACATCTGACCCAACGACCTCATACCCATTCGCCTTAAGCAACTGCGCAAGCGCAGTCATGCCAACCCCCTTAATACCAATAAAATATGCTTTCTTCATACCCGGTTATTACAATTTCGATTCGTAAAACGACATTTTTAAATAGCTCATGTGTGATCTATACATAGTCGAGATTATAGCAAAAAATGGTGTTCTTCTCTGTGCGTGAGCGCATATCGAAGTTGTAAAACCAGGCATGCTGCAATAAACACATATGATATAACACGAAGCCTATACACAAAACAAATCCCTTACCTACATACATAGATGAGGTACAAAGAAAAAATGTTTCACGTGAAACATTTCGTGAAACATCTTGACAATGTGTTTCACAAAATGTGAAACATGTTTCACGGCGCGGTAATCAAAGTGTCTTGCGCACATAATAGTCCACCGGTGCAAAATCATCAGTAAGAATCGGTGTGTCATTTTCTACCTCTCCTTTCCATATCTGTTGCAAATATCCATTAATCTCCTCGTTGTCACTCTCAAAACTTGGAGACACGTCTGACTTTAGCGCGACCAGTATAATATTTTGTACGCGCGCGTTCTCTAATTTTCTTACAGGAAATAAATACACCTGAGGAAACACACTCTTGTATGTGGCATATTCAGCACGTAAAAATTCTCCCTGAACACCATTAATAGAAGAAATGATATTAATAATCGCGACCCCGTCGTCATGTAATGCACCAAATATTTTTTCCGTCGCCTCCCTTGTAGTGAGTTGATAGGGGATAGAATAAAGAGCATGAAACGCATCTCCAAAAATAACATCATATTTATTGCGAGTTGTGTTTAAAAACGCTCTCGCATCCTCGTGAAAAATATTCAACCTTGGATCGTCTTTGAGATTAAAATAGCGTCGAGCTAACGCCGTTACCCCTTCATCAATCTCCACCACATCAAGATACGCGTTGGGATATTGTTTTAAATAATCTCTTGGATATGTATACCCCGCACCACCTATCACAAGGGATTTTTTAATCTCCGGCTTGAAATGTTTTGCGATACGATAAAACTTGGTGTAGTCGAACACCAAGTCATCCTCTCCTTCTAGAAAAATGGCAGATTGCGTTCCAAACGGATCAAATGCCATGTTAAGAGTTTCTCTCTGTGTCTTAGAATCAACGCCCTTATAAATAAACACTCTGCTATATTTTGTATCTACATCAGCAACAAGAGATTTACCATACACAAGATGGGTACCGTTTTTAAAAAATAAAACGGTAAGAAAAAGTGCTATAAAAATTAATTTAGTTTTTAAAAACTTTTTTGAATCAACAGCAACCGCAACAAGAAGAAGGGTAAGCGCAAGTAAGATCAAAATTCTCTCCGAGCCAACATGAGGAATAAGAAGAAAACCTCCAAAGAATGTGCCAAAAATACTCCCAACAGTAGAAAGCGCATATAAATTTCCCGCCGTTGTTCCAGCAGTGTTTACGTTTTCTAATTTAAGCTTTAAAGCATAGGGAGAAATCATCCCCAACAACACGCTTGCCGGGGCAAATAAAATAAGCGCTGAAAAAAACGATGCAAATTCTATGCTTATCAAGCCCTGAAATGGGACAAGCACCATTCCTTTCATAAAAAGAGTGAACGCAATGAGGAGAGCAGAGAAAAAAATAATCAACGAAAAAACTTCAATGCGAGGATTGTTGTCAGCCATTCTTCCACCAAACCAATATCCAAAACTTAGGCTTCCCAAAATCACCCCAATCAAACTAGTCCATACAAAAATAGAGGTACCTAAATAGGGGGCCAATATCCTCGAGCCAACAAGCTCAAAAATCATCACCACTGCCCCACATAAAAATACTGAGTATTCTAACTTATATCTCATACTATCTCCTATGAATTATAAACCACATTCATTCTACACAGAACCCTTTTCCAGTGTTATAAAAACCCCTTCAGTGGGGTTTTTATAACAGGACAAATTATGTATCAACCTCTTTCTTTAAAAGATTAATAACCTTCTCTCGCAACCCATATTCTTCGGGAATGCGACGCAGATAATATTGCAATGTTTCAATAAATTCATTTGTAGTCATAATAGCTTTACGCTCTTCCTTGGTAAAAAACTTCTGTAGTTTCCCGCGCGCTTCATCGATACACTGAATCACTTCATCGACTTGATACTCTTTTTCTCCCTCTCCGTGTATCACAGAAAGTATTTTAAGTTCCTTCTTTAAAGCATCGAAAGAGTCTATGCCTTGAAACGGTGCCTCTGTTTTCGTCGCCCCCACTGCTTCTTGTTGTCTCTTTGTAGAAGCAGGAATTTGTTTTGGTTGTTCCATGAAAAAGTTAGGCCAAACAAAAGATTTAAATGAATACTCCTCGGCTTACTCTTCAAAACTTTGGACAGTGGACGGTACAGGACTCGGTCACAACTTTTTTGCTTCGCAAAAAGTCGCGACCCCGCCTCCCCCGATAGTCATCGGGGTCCGGCTTTCGAGTCCTGGCGCAAACAAATAAATTTGCTTACTTACCCTCGGTGGACGGTACAGGACTCGAACCTGTGACCCTCTCGGTGTAAACGAGATGCTCTACCAACTGAGCTAACCGTCCAAAGTTTTGAAGAGTGTAAACGGAGAAAATAAAGACCTTTATTTTCTCCTCCAACGAACTGAGCTAAGCATGCCTTTTATGTATTTCAAAATAAAACATTTTTCCCAAAAAATCAATATACATTGACACGGCGCATTGTTCAATGTAATATACTTTCGGCAGCTCATCGACAACCAGAAAGGGGTGTCATCACATGAAACGAAACATCGCGTTTTTTTTAAGTGTATTTCTTCTAGCACTTTTTGCGCCAGCCTACGCGACTCCTGAAAATCTTTCCCAGGAAGGAACTCGACTCTTTATACCAAGAGAGCAAGTGGAAGCCCTCCTCCCTATCAAGTACCGTATTGAGGGGATCATACAAGGAGCAGAAGGGCTGACAGACAAGACAAACGCAAACAAAGCGGTTACACAACAACTTTCTCTTGCAAAAAATATTCTTGGACGCGAAACAAATGTGAAAGAACTCCTGAATCTTCAACCACCCCCACCCCCTCAGCTTACCCCGCTTCAAAAGGCGGCAGGTTTTGTAACATTTGTAAACATCCTTTGGGTCTTTGCGATCTGTTTGCTCCTGATGAGTCTCTGGTATCTTATCCCACGATGGTTCGGGTGGGTAGTGCTCATTTTCCAAATGATTCCTGCAGAACTCTACGAACTGCTTCTCTATGCCGCAAGTTTTGGACTTGTCCTCTACGGTGCACAGCTGGATCCAGAAATCGGACAGTATCTTGCCCTCACCGGATGCCTCTTCCTTATGGGATCACTCACTTTCACGACGTACCTACACGAACTTAAACTAAGCGGAACAGGGTTCTCCGGAATCCTCTTTATTGCATGGGCGCTTGCAGCAGTGATTTGCAACAGTCCGCTTGTAGGATTTCTCGCTATCATGGCGCTTATGAGTGCACTTGGGTTCAGCATCATTGTTACACCCATGTGTTATGGAATCGGTTTTGAAGAAGAGAGTTTTGTGGGAAGAGCAACCTCTGCAGCATTTATTGTACTTGGCATCTTCGTAGTTCTCCGCATTACAGGAGCCCAACTCCCCTACATAATGGTATTCGAAAAAGGAGCCCTCTTTATGGGAAGTTTTGTGGGATACCTCGGACTTCTTATTGCATCGTCCCGGTGGTTCATGAACCGTAGTCCCGAAGGATACATCGGGTTCCAGCTTCTCACTATTCTTGCCGGAGTTGCAGCGCTCTTTGTAGGATCTACGTGGAACATCGCAGAACTTCAAAAAATCGGTGGAACATTCTTCGTCCTATACCTGATCGAAAAAACAATGGAAATTCCGGTAGACAAAAAAGAGCACTACGCATACATCCTACTCTTTCTCTCACTCCTTATCTATGGGCTTTGTATGTTTATCAAAACACATTTTGATCTCGTCCGCCCATATCTGTTTATGTAAACCCTCACCAAATACTCAGCCCAAAAACTGAGATCCAACGTAGCAAAAAAGAAATCCCCAAAGAATGGGGATTTTATTTTTGCACAAAAAAGAGGGGAATCCCCCTCAAATATTTTACTCTGTTGCAACTTCCTGCTCTTCTTTTTTCTTATCATCATCTTTTACAGACATGCCATCAAGTATCTCTGAAGTAACCCCAATCTTTTCAAGAAGGTTTCCAAAACCAAGCGCCTTGGCTTTTGCAATAACATTAAAAAACATTTCTGGCGTAAGGTTTGCAAACTTATTAAGAGCCCCGCTACCACTTCCGTTGCTGTTCCCACCAAAGTCATACATCCGAATCGAATCAACGCTTGAAAGCGGAGCAGCCATCTGCCCAAACACGTTCGCGAGACCTTGAGGACCGAGCGCCTTCGCAAGAGCGTCGCCAAGAGATTCCGCGACACGTGGTGCAGCATCAAGCACCTGGAGAAGTTTACCTGTCTGATCAAGTTGCGCAAGCGCCTTAGCAAGTTGCTCTTTACCCTTCGCTTCAGCAAGAAGTTTCGCCTCTGCACCCTTCGCTTCAGCCATAAGCTCTGCTTCCTTACCCGTTGCATTCGCAACAAGCTCTGCTTCAACACCCGCTGCCGCAGCAAGACGCTTTGCCTTTTCACCATCAGCTTCTGCAGTAAGCCTTGCACGCGTTGCATCCGCATCACCCTGACCACGTTTTGCAGTTGCCTCTGCATCCGCCTCAGCCTTCGTCTTAATGGCTTGTGCCTGTTTTGCCGCAGCCTCAAATGCTGCCTCTGCCTGAATAATCTGTTTTGATTTTTCTGCCTCTGCGGAAATAACTTGAGTCTTGCGCTCTGCCTCGGCCTTAATAATGGCGGATTCCCGCTCTGCCTCGGCAGGTTTAATTACTTGGAATTGAAGTTCTTTTTCTACACGCAGGGTTTCCTGCTCCGCAAGACGAATCTTTGACTCAGTCTCAGCAGCAAGAGCCTCAACCCTCTTCTGTCGCACTTCCTTATCACGCTCAGCAGTTGCAATAGCACCAGCCTGCTCGGCAATGGCACGCTCACGATCCGTAAGTGCCTTAAACTGGGCAACTTGAACGTCGCGCTCCTTCTGAGCCTGTGCAACAGCAACTGCGTTCTGGGCAGCAACAAGTTCGGCCTCTTTCTTTGCGTTACTTGCAGCAATATCCGCATCACGCGTCGCCTCGGCTTCACCGATCTGCGCATCTCGCTTTACCTCAGCGGTACGCCTCTTGCCCAATGATTCAATATATCCAGACGTATCTGAAATTTGCTGAATGGTAAGAATAGTAACGCGCACACCAATCTTCAGAAGCTCAGTCTCTGCACCAGAAAGGACCGCCCTATTAAGAGACTCACGATTTCCAATAAGGTTTTCAATGGTGAGCGTGCCAAGAATGGAGCGCAGCTGACCCTCAAGGTTTTCCCGAATAATGGTATTAATGTCTTCGTCCTTTTTCCCCTCAAAGGTTCGCACCGCCGCAATCAGAGTTGCCATATCGGATCCAATCACAACGGTCGCCGTACCTCTAGCATTTACCATAACTCCGCCCTCAGTAGGAATATCTTTCACCTCGAGTGGGATAAGACGCGCATCGAGACGCAGCTCCGAATAGTCCTCAAAAAATGGCCACACAAGAGCACCACCACCCGTAAGAAGTCGGAATCCCAACTCTTCTTTCTTTTTTGTCCCATCGGCGCCAGTCACCTCATATGTGTTTTTCCGACCATAAATGATACCAACCCTGCTTGGCGGTACTCGCTTATACCTACTCGTGGCATAACGCGCTGCGCTAAAAAGTGCCAAACAAACGAGAAGTGCACCAATAATCAATCCAAGATTTGACATAACTACCTTAAGAAGTTCCTCCATGTTATTAGCTCTCCTTCCTTTCTACTAAGCAGACACCGCCGGTATCTGCCGTGACCCTTACCGGCGTTCCCGCCGGCAAAGTCTGACCACTTTGAGAACGAGCAACAAACTCTTGAGTACCTCCAGCAACGTCACACACAATCTTGCCCACACTATTGGAGGGAATCTCGATGGTCACAACCCCAAGCGTATTCAGAAGCCGCGAAGAGGTAACCATAGAATCACCTTGCTGTTTACGCATCATCTGCATTAGGCCGAATGCCAAACACCAACACAAAACACCGATCCCAACACCACCAAGGGTGCTCATTCCAACAGGATAGCCATTAACCTGCATAAGAGTGCCCACACCACCAAAACCGACAAGAAACCAAGAAACTGTAAAAACAGAAAAAATACCACCATCATGGCCATCGTGGCCGCCCACATCGTGATCTCCAAACAGAACGGACACCAACATAAGTGCCACACCAATCACACCAGACACAAGAAATAACGCCATATCATTCTCCTCCTTTCTTTTCAAGGAACATGTCGCCAAAATTGGCGATCTAACCAAACAATTTCTTACACAAAGCACCAACCTTGTCAATATATCTTGTTTTATTTTTATGGTTATGGCATGACTAATACAGAACCTTGAACGGAGGTGGTCAAACTTGAATACAGACGACCCGCTTGCGTCGTTGATTCTCCGCATAAGGACCATTGTGCTGATTTTTATAGCATTGTATGTAGCGCTCTATATTATAAGACACCAAATTACTCCCGCAGCACCTCAACCTACGCAAGAGGTAAAAATCCAGGCAACGACACCTGTAACCGAATTGCAGAAGGAGCCGGTCCAAAAACAAAAACCAGAAAAAACACAAACACCAAAGAAACAAAAGAAAAACCCCAGATAGGGGTTTTTAATTATCCACTTCCCACCTTTCTATTTTCCTACTTCCCGGTCTTGATACAGTCGTGGGAGCATCATGTCTGGCTTCCACGACTTTTTGAGCTTTTCAAAATCCTTCACATTCTGATACTTTCCATCTGACGCATAATCCTTTGCTGCAATCTCCTTTACATCAAAAAAAATAATCTGCGCGATACGACGCCCGACCACAAGCGGAATAGTATAGTGTCTGGAATTATTTGTAATCTCCATCGTCCAGCGATTTACATAACCAACGTCTCCCCATCCCGCACACTTACACACCTCTATAAAATTCCTTCCAAGCGACGAACGTGCCTTCATCATTGTGGTAATAGTGCCACGCCCACCAATAAACTCATTCGTGTGCCCAAGTATCGTCTCCCCTGGCTCCAAAAGGATGACCCTATCTTCGGGAGCGATCCCCTTAAAATCAAAGTGCTTTAACACCTTTGCTGCCTTCTCCGCCTTAAAATGTTCCTTACCCCATACACGTTCTACGTGTTCCTTATTATATATGTTATATAAATGCACATAATTGTCCGGCCTCCTCTCGCGGAAAAAATATTCACCAAGCGATACGTCATAACTTGATGTCTTTAAATTTTCGGTCTGGTAGGGATCAATAACAATGTTCCCTTGCTCAATTGCTTGTAAAATCGCTTTATCACCTAGAGTCATAATTGTAGAAAATAAAAATTAGTAACCAAAACTCAGAAATTTGAGTGTATTTTTTTAGACCACCTTCTTAAGTAAGCTTATCGGGTTTAGCTCTTGTCAGAAAGACTTGACATATGTATATATATGTGATACACTGTAACTAGCACACTGAAAGGGGGTTTGCAGCAATGCAGACTACCAACAACTTCAAAGACATCTTCGGCTTCGAGCCAGCAAAAACGCAGGCAGCCACGCCGATCGAGACCAGCATCGTGAACTCCAAGCTCGGTGAACTCCTCTGCACGTACGACGGCTTGCACGAGGAGAAGCAGGCGCTCGTGGAGAAGTACCACGACGGTATTCCCAAGGGCATCAGCATCGAGCAGGCGCTCAAGGACC
This sequence comes from uncultured Candidatus Saccharibacteria bacterium, assembly GCA_964388055.1. Lineage (GTDB taxonomy): Bacteria > Patescibacteriota > Minisyncoccia > UBA6257 > JACRHW01 > CAYLXU01. The sequence continues at coordinate 25,214 of CAYLXU010000007.1, forward strand.
GAGAGGTCGCGCTCGATCTCGAGAAGAGAACGCGTGAAGCCTGGAACGCTTTCGAGGGCTCAGGAAGCATGGCCAAGTCCGCTGGATATGCCGTGGATGACACCAACAAGCTTCGAGAGGACAACAAGAAGGCCACCGTCAACGCGTAAGGCCGCAAAGGCAGGGTAACCAACCCCTGCTTTTTCTTTTTTATTCAAACTAAAGCCTAAACAAAACTCTGGGTGTATGCCGAGATATCTTCCACACCTAAACAACCCCCTACCCCCATTTTCTACTTTATAGGGACGTGCTATCCTAAATCCAGTTCGTTTACAGTATAATAGGAGGAATAAAAACACATGCGACAATATCTCGACCTCCTCAAAGACATTCTAGAAAATGGCGTAGACCGTCCGGATCGTACAGGGGTGGGAAGCAGGGCAGTCTTTGGAAGACAGATGAGATTTGCTATGGCGGATGGATTTCCGGCAGTAACCACTAAAAAGTTGGCGTTTAAGTTAGTTAAAGCAGAACTTCTGTGGTTCCTTAGTGGAAGTTCCGACGTAAACAAGCTCCGTGAACTTGGTTGCACAATTTGGGACGAAAATGCAGAAGCGCCCTATTGGAAACCAAAAGCGCGGTTTGAGGGAGACTTGGGACGAGTATATGGGGTACAGTGGCGCTCATGGCGAACCCCCTCAGGAACAGAAGTTGATCAAATCGCCCAACTCATTGACCGCATAAAAACAAATCCACACGACAGACGCCACATTGTAAACGCTTGGAATCCTGGCGAGTTAGACCAAATGGCGCTTCCACCATGCCATGCCTTCTTTCAATGTTTTGTAGTAAATGACACCATCTCGCTTCAAATGTATCAACGAAGCTGCGATATGTTTTTAGGCGTACCATTCAACATTGCCTCTTATTCGCTCTTGCTTCACATGATTGCACAAGTAACCGGATTAAAAGCAGGGGAGTTTGTCCATACTCTTGGGGACGCACATATCTACCTTGACCACTTTGATCAGGTCAAAGAACAACTCACTCGGGAACCCCTACCACTTCCGCAACTCTGGCTTAATCCAGACATCAAAGACTTGCACAATTTCACAATGGACGACATTAAGCTTATTGGATATAAAAGCCATGAAGGTATTAAAGCCCGAATGGCGGTATAACCTCACCTAAAGGGGTATTAAAAATCCGAACCCTCCCACGCCGAGGCTTTGGGGGGTGAATAAGGAGGAAAAACGATGATCACCATCTCACTCGTTGCAGCAATGGCACACAACCGCATCATTGGGAATAAAAATAAACTTCCATGGAAACTCCCTGCAGACATGAAGCGCTTCAAGGAACTCACGCGAGGAAAAATTGTCATCATGGGAAGAAAAACATTCGAGTCGATTGGAAAACCCCTCCCTAATAGAACAAACATTGTCATCACATCACAAGATATCGAAATTCCAGGATGTATCGTATCACGTGGCGGTGACGGACCATGGCTACGGGCACTCATTGCCCACCTCGATGGAGCGCCGGAAGAAGTGATGGTAATCGGAGGCGCCTCTGTCTATCAACAATTTCTTCCCAAAGCAGATCGCATTTATCTCACCTATATTGATGCTGAATTTGAAGGCGATGCAACGTTCCCCATCTTTGAGAATCCAAACGTATGGGAAGAAACCGAACGAATAACATACGAGCCAGATGAGCAAAACCTTTACCCCTACACCTTCCTCACCTTTGAAAAAAGAAAATGATAAACAAAAAACCAAAAAGCCGCCCACAGGCGGCCTTTTACTTGTCTACGGATGTATGACATATCATACATTTAGTTGATACTCTTTTTTCTTATTTCAATTTACAATAAAATTATGAAAACATATTCGATTATGATTGGCGGAGTTGCGACCCTCATCACTCTTTTCATTGTTTTTGCGAGCAACACTGGAGATAGTACGTCACCACACACCGCTCAACAGTCCAAAGTCACAATCGGGTCAACAACCATTTCTGTTGAAATCGCACGCACGCCGCAGGAACGCGCACAGGGGTTGTCACACCGCACATCCCTCGATGAAAACAGGGGAATGTTATTTTTATTTGAAAAACCAGATCTTTATGCGTTCTGGATGCCAAACATGAAATTTCCAATCGACATTATTTGGATTGATACAAATAACACCATTGTCGATATACATGAAAATGTTCCCCCATTACAGAACGAACTTTACCCCACATATTATAAACCACAACATCCCGCGATTTCAGTTCTTGAAGTCAACGCGGGATTTGGAAAACGACACAACATCAAAACAGGAGACAAAATCATATTCAATGCTCCAAATTAAAAAAACATGCACGTGCATGTTTTTTATTAGGACAATATTGATGCCATAAACAATTGAATAGTTGCGCAAAAAAGCCATGTTCCGGCAGCGAAAAAGGCCACCCAACTCCCCTTAAGAGCATCGAGTCCATAATTAACAGAGGCGATTATACAGACAGTCCCCGCAAGAACGTGAATCACAAAACTGCTTTCCCAAAAAAGCGGAATAAGACAAACGAGAGCGGCAGCAAAACCAAAAAAAGTCGATTCTGTCCTAATCTTATCTTCTTGCATAAAGCACCTCCTTTTTAAGATGAACTAACAAAATATATATCACACGTGTTGACTTGTGTAAATGAAACAGGGATAATGATCCATCGTACATTCACAACCAGAGGTGAGATATGTGAAACGCAACATTCTGATAAGCGTTGTTCTTTTGCTTACGTGTTGTATGGGAGTCATCGCAAAAATACGGCATTGCCCCACAGAACCTGAAATTAAACTTGAAATCCAAAGGCAGAAGACAGCCGTTGCCGTACTACGTGCAAAAATAAAACAAACTTCCTCACTAAGAAACTATTACGTTGTGATAGATCCGGGGCACGGAGACGGTGACCCTGGAGCAATAAGAGACGTAGAAATCAAAAAGAATACAACTATTTCTGTATCTGAAAGTGTTCTTACCCTTGACATCTCGCGACGTCTTGCGTGGAATCTTAGGCAACATGGTTGCAATATCTTCATGACATTGGGTCCCACAACGATTACAGAGGCACAAGATACATACGCCTTCTGGCACCCCTTCTCACCACCATTTATATTAAAAGAGCTTAAGCCCCTTCTTTCTCCCTCTCCGTATGCATATACCCCACTTGAGCAAGCACTCACCACACGAACAGAGGTGGCAAACCAAAAAGTACGGAGGTTTGGAAAGAGAAAAGTTCTTTTTACCTCAATACACGTAGACTCTACAACCTCTTCCGTAAGCGGCATGCGAATCTATTCATATTATGGGACAAGATCTCATCTCAGTGACACGCTTGCCAAAACCGCAAAAGAAAAGAAGATGGCAAGAGTTAAAAGGGTCGGAAACAAAGAGTTCCCATTTTTTTCAAGCCTCAAATCCGGTTTTATAGTGATCAACCCAGACTTTAATTACGCACAAGATAAGGTCCTGATAGAAACCGCGAACATCAGAAACGATGCAGACTTCAAGCTCCTTTGCACAGCTGAGGGAAGAGAGCGTATTGCACAAACCATCGCGGAAGGAATCATCCTTTATGTCTCAAAAAAACGATAATCTCGGCAATCCCGAGATTTTTAATTTTTACATTAAATATGCTAAGGTGTGGTCATGGAAAAAGAAAACATTCCTATTATTCTTACCACGCATCCGTCAGCGGATTATGAACTAATCGACAGCGGTAACAACGAAAAATTGGAACGCTATGGTCAGGTTATTTTACGCCGCCCGGACCCGCAAGCGCTATGGCACAAAACAAATGAG
>CAYLXU010000008.1:0-23056 GCA_964388055.1 uncultured Candidatus Saccharibacteria bacterium
TCCAGCCACCTGATGCCTCGCAGTAATCTAATCCAGATCCAGTTGCGCGCCACGTAAGTCTTGTGACACTATTATATGCTATGGAGTTTGGATTGGCCGAAAAGGTTGTAATAACCGGTGCAGGAGGAGGAGCCGCCGGCGTTGCCGCGATTCCTAACCCAACCCATCCAATATCCCTAAGACCGTCTCCAGAACCACCGGTATCGTGCCAACCACTCCCTGCTTCAAAATTGTTAGTACATGTAACACGCCCTTCAATATTTGTGCACAAATTAAGACCACCTATCGGTTGTGCACCATTTTCATGTTTCGCAACTAGACGAAACTGCATATTCACCAAGTCTTTAAGCCCATCTCCAGAATTTCCATTATTCCAATGCATCTGGGAGTCGGCACCAACCCATCCCGTACAATCTGTACGCCCCTCAACAAAAGTACACAATTGAATATGAGTAATAGGATCCCTACCCTCCCCCGAATATGCAATGAGACCAAAATGCATCCAACCTATATCGGCAAGACAGTCGCCGCACCCGAAAGAGCTGTGTTGCCAATTACCATTTGCAACAGCATCACCTGTTCCTGATACACGACCCTCTAAATTTACACGACCCTCAATGCGAGTAATTGCGGGTCCTGCCGCCTCAACCCGAAAAAATCCGTCATAGATCAAAAAAACGGCAGAAAATAACACGCCGATAAACAATAAAACTTTTAAGGTAGTATTCATAAGTGGAAATATAAGAATGAAACAAAAACAGCCTTTCGGCTATCATCAGGTTCTTATTTAATCACAATATCATCTAATCAGTCAACTTCGTCCCGGCTTTTAAAAACTAGAAACAAAAGAGATTGTTTTTGGTAAGATTATCCCTTCTCCACTCGTTCGGTATAAAGTTTAGTCTGTGTATTCACGCGCACGATATCACCTTCGTTAATAAAGAGCGGTACCGAAACCTCTGCGCCAGTTTCAAGCTTTACCATTTTTGTTCCCCCCTGGGCAGTATTGCCACGGATGCCTGGAGGCGCCTCAACCACCTTTAAGTCTACCTTGATGGGTAATTCAATATTAAGAATTTTTTCATTGGCAAGAATTGCTTCAACAACTGTGTTTGGTTTAAGAAACACAGCACTTTCCCCAATAGCATCAGCTGTTAATACAAAACGATTTGCAGGTTTCCCCTCCTCACAAAACCAAAATTCCCCACGATTCACGTAAAGAAACACAACCCTCTGTTTCTCCACCTCGACCTCCTCAAATTTATCTGCGGGCTTAAAATTGCGGCTAAGCACAGCTCCCGTCCTGAGGTTACGAATACGTGTCTGCACATTCGATCCGCCCCGCCCAATGTGCTGATGAGCCGCCTCGAGGATCTCATAAGGATCACCATCGATGGAAACAACTAATCCTGGCTCTAAATCGTTAATAGTCAACATACACAATATACTTTAATTACTAAATAATTCTAATCAGAATTGGAAAAGAAGCAATAGCACGTACAAAGCATGCAGATTTCCAATTTTTAATTTCTAGTTTCTAATGAATTTCCAAATTAGAAATTGATTGAAAATTAAAAATCCGTGAAATTATTTCACGGATTTTAATGATTCCTCTATCGCCTTTCTGAGCGCATCAAGATCCACATCCCTTTTGGGAGGTTGAGGAATATGTGACTTACGCTCTTGTGAAGGTGGTTTAAGAAGCGTATCGAGTGAAGCGGGTGTTTGGGAATTCCCCCTTTTTTCACTATGATTATGAGAAAAGGAGTTGAGACGGTCAGTCGGTTGTGCGGGAGGTGTGTGCGAAATCTTTTGTGCGTACGATTGTGGCACCTCCGGAGAACGAGACTGCTGCGGTGGTAAAAACTGAGGTCTTGGCGGCTGTCCTTGTCGTTCTATAATGGGAACCCGTGGACGCGCAGGAGGAAGAATCTTCCCCGCTTGAATTAGTTTTAAACACTCCTTACAATACACAGCGCGTCTTGGATCTGGTTGAAAAGGAATCTTGGTTTCTGTTCCGCAATTCCAACACACTGCATCAAACATCTCGCGTTGTGGTTGTGTGTTCATATTAAACGTCCCCTCCCCCCCCCTCAAGGTTGTGTCAGAAATAGCGCCTTCAGCGCTTCCATCCTTATCAGAAACAAAACTAGTGCTTAACCACTCGTTTATAATCTCATCTACGCGCTCACGTGATATAGAATACGTCGAATAGGAGTGTTTTAAAATCTCATCACGAAAACTAACCTCTGGTCGCTGCATAGGTGGGAGTGTCATTGCGGAAAAGGGAGGCGAAGTAGCACCATTAATCATAAGCCTCATGATAACCTGCGCCCGTGGGAGATTCACCAAATCCGTCATAAGAAAAACAGGAAACATCTCTTTCTCAAAAAATTCAGCATCATCAGCACCGATACGAAATACGATCATTGTCCCAACGTTTCCAACCACAGCATCACGAACCGTCTCATCCATCTGTGTCATATATTGATTGGCAACAATAAGGTTAAGATGGAACTTCCTTGCCTCCGCAAGAATAGAGGCAAATGACTCTGTCGCAAAGTGTTGAAACTCATCAATATAGAGATAAAAATTTCTCCTATCTTCCTCACGCGGAATATCAATCCTACTCATGGCAGCAAGCTGAAGCTTGGTTGCAAGTAATGCACCAATAATCCTACTGTTATCTTCACCAATTTTCCCACGCGAAAGATTTACCAAAAAAATCTTACCTTCATCCATGATTTTTCGAATATCAATGGTAGACCTAGGCTGTCCAATAATATTACGAATAAGAGGATTCATAGTGAGCTGACCAATTTTGTTTTGAATAGGAGCAATCGCTTCCGTCTGAAACTGATCCTTATAGCGCGCAAATTCCTTTGTCCAAAAATCACGAATAAGAGGATCGGTGAGTTGATCGATGACATATTTTCTATAATCCTTGTCGTTCAAGAGGCGCATGACCCCGAGAAGAGTTGCGTCAGGAATTTCAAGAAGCGCCATAAGACAATTATTCAAAATGTATTCCATTCTTGCAGACCACACATCAGGCCAAATTTTCTTAAACACACTCATGAGTCCGGAAGCAACGAGATGACGCCGATCAACAGAAACATTTTCCATTGGATTAAATGCAATGGCGTGATCAAGAACAGAGGGATCAAGATAAATAACGTCTTTAATACGAGATTCGGGAACAAAGTCTAAAAGCTTCTCTACGGTGTCGCCATGAGGATCAAAAAAGGCAAGACCACGTCCTGCCTCCATATCCTGAATAGCCATGTTTTCAAGAAGTACGCTCTTCCCCATACCGCTCTTACCTATTATGTAGGTATGACGAGTGCGATCATCCTCACGAATACCAAACCTCACGCGTTGGTTGCGAAAATTTGTTTCACCTATGGCGAGGTCAAATTGTGCGTCAGACATTGTTAAATAGGAAGATTTGGAGGAGGTTGCCCCTTCTTTGTTTCAAGCCGCCTCAAAAATGGAGCGGCAACGTTAATGGTTGGATAATGATAAATGGTTGCGAGCTCCTCACTACTCATAATCATACTTCCAGAAGGAAAAAGTCTCAATCGGTATGCCTCAAATATATTTTTTTTCATCATATATTCTTTCTGCTTTTTGAAAAACCAACCCATAGGCCTTGGAAGCGTCTCAAGATCAGGCTTAAAAGAATTCATGTTTGCGGTATTAAAAATTTTATATGCCCCCCCGAGTGCGGCTACATTAACGCGAGTAAATGTATTTCTTCGATCAATATAGATTAACCTCAGACCGGTTTCAAAACAAAGTTGTGACATCTTGCGCTCCACCGCCTCGAGAACCTCCTTTTTTCCTGGAGTAAGCTTAGCAATATCAGCTGCTTCTTTGGTTGCAGCACCAGAACCCCACGTAGGATATTCCCAAAACCCCTTAAGCAAATTCCAAGTAAACTCGAGTAACGCATCAAAAAAGGAAACAAGTATCCCCTTTCTTTCTTGTTTTGGTTTTCCAAGCAAGTCACTGATAACATCCTTGCCCTCATCAGAAAATTCCCTTGGAGCGGGTTTTATAAGAATCTGAATCCACATCAACTCATCATTGTTAAGTTGACTCATTGTCTCTATGACACTAGAAAGTGGGTCTACTCTACGCTCATCTTTAACATCTTCAAATGAAGGATATGTGCGTATTGGATAGGGACTCGGTTTCGCAAATACATAATCCGCACCCCACAAATCAAACTCCTCATTGGGCAATGTGTGAGGAATCAGAGCAGTATAATCATCGACAAGACCAATCTCCGCATCGGGATATTGTGCGTAAATTTGAGACTCAATAAGATTCTTGAACTGTTTTGGAGTGCGAATATAAAAATTGACACCACCCCCAGTACCTGCAATTTCAAAGCTAATCCACTCTTGAAATTTTCCTTTTAAAATTTCGTCTTTTCTTGAAACAAAAGCCTGAATGGCGTGCATTCCATTAAAGATCTGCTCCATTGACTTGGGAGTTTTTAAAATCTCTTTCGGAATGCGCACCTCAAGGGTAAGCCATTCGATGTTCGAAAAATATTGCATTCGCACATACGACATCCACAAGTCAGAGAAAACATAAAAAAGTATGAGTGGCGTCACAAGCCACCATACATATCCCCACACAGTATAAATACTAAACAAAAGATCCACGAACATTTATTTTGGCTAAATTCTTTCTCCTACCACGAACCATACCCTCATTATACAGACAGACAACCAAATTCGCCAATAAACGAGAAGAAAATTTGCCTACGCCTCCTTGATGTCGCCCTTAACAGTGTAAGTGCCATCTGCATTTTTTTGAAAATGCTGACGGTTCTGAAGATTCAAGAGAATAGTGTTCTCCTTTACAAGCCGCTGCGCCTTCACCATTTGGGTTAGTGAATCGATCTGGAGTGGTCCGTTCTTTTTAATCAGATTCTTTAATACATCTCGAACAGTTCCGGCCTCATACCCCCACTCCTTAAGGGCATACACCCCTCGCCCAACAAGAACAAAACGTGCGTCTTTTATAAGCTCGTTGTGTACAGTAAGTGGATGACTCTTCTTCGGATGAAACTTTGCTTCGTTGATAAGCTGGGTAATATTTCGGAAGTGCAACGGCTTGCTGTGTTTCTTTAAGACAAGAAAGGCCTTATCACGAGCACCACGAGGCGCAATCTCCTTCCAAGATACCAAACCAAATTCCCCAAAAACGTTTCTACCAAACAACTTCGAAAGAGAAATCAAATTCTGCAAGTACTCCCCCGAAGCAGATACCCCTTTATAAGAAAACTGACCGACATGAGCAGTGAATGCTTCTGCCGCAATAGGACGCTGCATCTCATGAAGATATTGTTCAAATTTCCCAATTGTCTCCTTGGCGCGAACAAGAGAAGCATTGTCTAAATACCAGGCTGCCTGAAACTCCTCACTCTCCGGGAGGTGCTTAATCCCCGACTGCTCCATGACAAAATAAAAATATGGGTAGAATGCCTTAAATTTCTTAGCATCAGAAACACCAAAGTAAGGAGCGGTTTCTGCTAAAAATACGTCCTCTTTACAAATACCGCCCATCTCATTGAGACGATTTTTTGTATTTTGAATTGCATCTTGAAATGCGTCAAGAACACGATGCTTTTTTAAATTGGTAAGAGCCGCGGCCTCAATCTGTCGAACACGTTCACGAGTAATGCCATACTCCTTTCCGATGGCTTCGAGCGTGACAAATTTACCGGTCTTTAAGCCATACCGTTTCTCAAGAATAATTCGCGACCTCTTGTTTAAAACGCCAAGCGCGTCATGAACTAGTTGTGTAAGTGTTTTGTTCTGCATACTATATACATTGTATATTCATAATATATCACGGACGATTTTGCAAGTCAACTCTTTACAGTAATACCACAAAGAGGCTCGTAAAATCTCTGTGTTCATTTCTATACCTTTATGCCACAAACTAAATTTTTAATCAAGAATCTTATCTTTGACCCGATAAAAACGAACAAATTCCAACCGCCGCAAGTCCTATCTTTTCTTTGCATTCATTCGAGCTATATCAACAAGAATTGGACTCGCAATAAAAATCGAAGAATATACTCCTGTTACAATACCAATAAGGAGTGTGAGGACAAAGTTTCCTAAGTTTGGCTCTCCAAAAATATAAAGCGCAAGGAGAACCAAAACTACAGTAACCGAAGTATTCACAGAACGTACAAAAGTCTCACGCATGCTCTTGTTTACAAGTTCCTCAAAAGAAACCTTCTCGGTTACATGCCTCAAATTCTCACGAACACGATCAAATACCACAATCGTGTCATGCACAGAAAAACCCATCACCACCAACATCGCAACCACAAAATTAGAATCAATCTCAACACCGCTAAAATAACCCAGAAACGCAAAGACCCCTGCGGGAACAATTACGTCGTGGAAAAGAGTGAACAATGTTACTCCACCATAAACCCAAGAAGATAGCGGACGCGATACCTGCCTAAAAGCAAAGGCGATGTAAAGAGAAATTCCGAAAAGAACAAACACAATAGCAAAAAGCGCACGCTCCCGAAGTTCTCCTGAAATAGTTGGCCCGATTACAGCAAATTGATCTTCGGTAAAATCAGGATATCGTTCACGAAATCCAGAAAGAAGCTGTTGATGAACGTCTTCAGAAATCTCTTGGAAACGCAGTGTCAGTTGATTATTTTTTCCTGACTCTACAAGGACGTTCGAAATTTCGTGGTCCGCAAAAACCTGCACAACAACGTCCCGTTCCAATCCCTGGCCATGCACCTGCCACATAGTTCCACCAGTAAAATCAATCCCCAACCGAAAACCCCAAAGCACAAGCGCAACTAACGATGCGAGAATGACAATACCGGATATACCATAATAAATTTTTCTATAACTAATAAGATTCATACAATTTTGGATTACATTACACTTCTACTACTTTTTAATAAAAATCCTCAACATGGTTCTTGTTACAGTAATTGCGGTGAACATGCTTACCAAAACACCAACAAGAAGAGTTAGTGCAAAACCCTTAACAATAGAGGTAGTAAACGTGTACAACACAAGACACGTAATAATCGTAGAAACATTTGAATCCCGAATAGATGTCCACGCCCGCAAAAATCCTTCTTCAAGCGCCTGCGCGAATCCTCTTCCTCTTTTGCGCTCCTCCCTAAAGCGTTCAAAAATGAGAATATTTGCATCAACCGCCATCCCAATCGAAAGCACAAAACCAGCGATACCAGCAAGAGTAAGAGTAACAGGAATCATTTTAAAGATTGCGAGCACAAGCACGGTATATACCAAAAGCGCTACAGAAGCGAAAAATCCAAGTATTCCATAATACAAAATCATGAACACAAAAACCGCGAAAAGACCAATCGCACCTGCCCGTATACTACGCTCAAGAGCACTTTCTCCCAAACTCGCACCAACAGTTTGTTGCGCAATAAGTTCAATCGGGACAGGAAGTGCTCCGGCATTAAGGTTCGAGACGAGTTTCTTTGCCTCCTCAAGCGAGAAGTTTCCAGAGATTATTGCCTGCCCCCCAGAAATCTTCTCTTGCACTACAGGAGCCGAGATGATCACACCATCAATCGCGATAGCAACACGTCTGCCCACGTTTCTTGATGTAATTTCCTCAAACAATCGAGCCCCATCACTATTAAACTGCAACTGAACCGTTGGTTGAAAGGTCGTCTGGTCGAAATCAAGCGATGCCTTCGAAAGATATTTTCCGGTAAGCTGTGTAGGAACAAACTGCGCCTCGGCACCCAAATCAAGGCTTACATCAGAAGATACATCCACCTGCTGAACTCGCTCCTCACGAAATTCCAAATAAGGAGTCGTACCAATCGCCTGTATCGCAGCACCCACATCCTTCACGCCTGCAAGTTCTACCGCAAGGCGCCACGAATCACCAACCTTCTGAGTTTCCACTCTCGGCTCACTCACCCCAAAAATGTTCACCCTCCGCTCAATTACATCCTTGAGACCTTCCATAGTAGATACGTGATCAGCTACAGGAACTTGAGATAAATCTGCATCATATACAAGGTGCGCGCCACCGGCAACATCAAGCCCTAATACATAAGGACGATCCCAAAAGTGTGGGATCTGTACGCCCTTTGCAAACGCAAAAGGCAAAGAGTGAATTTTTTCTGAGACATAATCAGCACCCCTGTTCCACGCCTGGGGATAATCATAAAACGCGGCAAATAGTGCAACCACTAAAATAACTGAAAAAACCAGAAGATTATTTTTATGCATAGAAAAAAGTCAAAACTCAAAAGTCAAAATTTCAGCTCAAAAGTCAAAAGTACTTTTTAAATTTTAATTTTTGAATTGTACTTTTGATTTTTAATTTTTGACTTTTCGTTTTGTGCCCCCAGTAGGATTCGAACCTACGACCGTTTGCTTAAAAGGCAACTGCTCTACCAGCTGAGCTATAGGGGCATTGTAAAAATTTCCACTTTTTAATTTCTAATTTCCAACAAAGTTAAAAAAATAATACACAAATTGAAAAACCTAGCTACTGAATACCTTACAAAAAAATAGAGAAAAAGACAATGTTTGCAGTACAAAAAAAGCCCATCTCGTTGGATGGGCACACCTCTGATTCACTACTCTCTAAGCAGGTGAGAAAAGCACAAAAATTCATCTTTTACAATACCATGAATGAGCCTTGCCGCCTCGTGAACCTTCTGGCGACATGCAGGACAAAGCCAAATGGCCTTTCCTTCGTGAGTACCTATCCTTCGAAAACCGGTCTGCTCCCTAATCTCTCCAGAATTTGCGGCATCGACAGCAACCCGCTCTTCTCCACAGGTGCAGGTGTACACTTTCCTCATTTTACGAACCCTTCTCCCAGATTTTGTCCAGAAATGAACTAATTATTTCATACCATAAAAATATTACTTTGTCCAGCAAAATAATGGGCCACCATATTCCCCTCAAAACCTTTTTATTTGCGCGCAGTTTGAGGAGGGGGTGAGAAGCAGAATGAGCTGTATTTGTACAATACAGCGAATGAGCATCAGAACCCTCGACGAAGAAATGCGCGCAAAGAAAAAGGTTTTAAATATAAAACCCCCGTGAGGGGGATTTTATATTTTTATCTTCGGAAATCACGACGAGGTGGTCGTGCAGGAGCATGCTTTGAAAAGCAATCTCTGCAATACACAGGTCGGTCTCCACGAGGCTCGAAAGGAACTTGAGCGTCCTTTCCGCAGTCTGCGCACTTGATGTCAAACATCTGGCGAGGGCCATATTGGCCACCTCCTTGGCGATCATCTGAATACATTTATGTGTTCCAAATATTCAAAAACGAAAGCAAAATGTGTATAAAAACACCTACTACAATTCTATTTTTTACTATTGAGAACGAGTTAAGACCTTTGCCCTAATTCCTCAAAGAACTAAGTATAAGAAGTATACACTAAAATGGCAAAAAAGTCAAACCAATCTGTGCCTAATGCCCCCTTCTCCACTCATCTATCTTCTTGGGATCTCCTGAAAAAAGCGCAGCAGGAACTTCCCACACAACCCCCTTTTTGGGAGAAAACTCTCTGGGACGAGTATATACGGCGTACCCTTTCACTGCGCGGGTCTCCTCAATGGATTCTTCATTCCCCAAAACTCCTGGAACGAGCCTCGCAAGCGCATCTACAACCACCATAGCAGGAATTTCCCCACCAGAAAGCACATAGTTTCCAATGGAGATAACATCGGTAGAAAGTTTCTCCTTCACGCGCTCATCAATCCCCTCATAGTGCCCACAAATTAGGATAATCTGCTTTTGCTTTCTTCCTTTTTGGAGTATTAACTCTCGAGCATGTTCTTGTGTAAAATAGACCCCACGAGCATCAAAAAACACAATACGATATTTTTCTCTATCTAACGAAAGCACACCCTCGGCATTCAACTTGAAATCCTTTTTTAAAATTGCCCGCAACGCCTTAACGATAGGCTCAACCATAAGTACCATACCTGGCCCCCCACCAAAAGGACGATCATCTACAGTCCTGTGCTTATCCTCCGCAAAGTCTCGTAGACTATGAACAATAATCCGGATACGCTTCTTTTCCTGTGCTCGTTTCAAAATCGAGGTATCAAAATATCCCTTAAATGCTTCCGGAAACACAGTAATGATATGAAAAGTAATCATGAATAAAATAAGAGCCAAAGCGCAGGATCACAAATCGAAACTTAAAACTAGTTCGCTTTGATAATTTTGAGTTTGTACTTAATACCACATTATTCCAATCGATGTTCTAATGCGCATTTTATAATTATTACTGATACCCACGCTACCAAAAATCCCCCAATAATATCAGTCATATAATGAAATCCGAGTATCACACGTGACAAGGCAATAAGGGTTGCGAAACTGAGATACCACGCTCCTATTTTCTTATCAAGATAGAACATGGCAAACGCAAGAGCAAAGTACATCGACACATGCCCAGACGGAAATGATGCTGTCATTTCCTTTGGTAAGATAAGCTGTAAATCGTGCAACACAGCAAGCGGACGCGGTCGATACCATATATAACGAATAATTTCAGTAAATACTAGACGAGAAAGAATAACGGATAAAAACACAAACAAAAATAAACGAACGGAACCCTTATCCCTCGAAGCATGAATATACCAATATATAAGTGAGCCAACAATAAGAAGATATCCCAGGTGATTCGTAAGAAATACAAGAAGGGTATCAAACCAAGGCGAAAGACCCACCAAAGCATTGAGACGGCTCACTATCACAGAATCGAAATTCATAAAACCCTACATCTTTACAACAAAATTGATAAGCTTATCGGGAACATAAATCACACGAACGACTTCCTTCCCTTCTAACCAATCGTGAACGGATTTTGTTGCCTTTGCCACACTCTCAACATCATCCTGAGAACTTCCTTTTGCAACATGGAGAGAGCCCCGCATCTTTCCATTCACCTGTGCCACAATAGTGACAATATCTTCAATGGTCCGCTTTAAATTATACGCTGGCCATTTTTCTGCATGAATTGAATTCCTGTGCCCCAAGCTACCCCAAAGCTCTTCTGTAATGTGGGGTGCGAAGGGTGCAAGAAGGAGAAGTAGTGTTTCATAATATCCCTCCTCAACAACCTCTCTTCCCCCAAGCGTGTTGGCATACACCATAAGTGAAGAAATTGCTGTATTGAATTTTAATTCTCCAAGGTCATCAGTCACTTTTTTAATGGTACTATGCATTAATCTCACAAGCTCCTTGTTTGTTTTCTTTTTGTTGTCACCTTGCACCCTGGACCTTAAAAACCAAACTCTCTCCAAAAATCTCTTCATGCCTATAATCCCTCTTACGTCCCACGGTTTTGCATCCTCAAGAGGCCCCATAAACATTTCGTACATGCGCAAGGTATCGGCACCATATTCATTCACTACCGTATCAGGATTAATGACATTACCTCGTGACTTAGACATTTTCACGCCATCAGGTCCTAGAATAAGCCCTTGATTGCGCAACGCAAAAAAGGGTTCCTTCGTGGGAACGATCTTTGCATCATAAAGCACTTTGTGCCAAAAACGTGCATAGAGAAGATGTAAAACCGCGTGCTCCGCACCACCAATATACATATCCACCGGTGACCAATATTTCAGTACTTTTTTATCCCAATATTCTTTTTGGTTTTTAGTTTTTAGTTTTTTGTTCCCAAGAATATATCCGAGATAATACCAACTGGAACCAGCCCATTGAGGCATTGTATTTGTTTCCCGCCTGGCTCGCCCCCCGCACTGAGGACATTTCGTGTTTACCCATTTTGGAATTCCTGCAAGAGGCGACTCCGCCTTGCCGGTGGGTTCATAATATTTCACCCTTGGCAACGCAACTGGAAGGTCCTTTTCTGAAACAGCAAACCAACCGGGATTTAGTGACTCCCCCAGATTTCTTGTCTTAACTCTTTTGTCTTTTACTTTTTCCGCACAGCTCTCACAAAAGACAAGTGGTATAGGTTCTCCCCAATATCTTTGTCTCGAAAATACCCAATCACGAAGTTTATATCGTATCGTCTCCTCTGCAAATCCACGCTTCTCAAGAAATTCCACAATCTTACTACGCATCTCCTCAGAATGAAGCCCATTAAAATCTCCTGAATGCACCATCTCCCCCTCGTCTGTATAGGCAGATGTGTTAAAATCCCATTCACCCCCCGATGGCTTAATGACCACCTCCACCGGAAGGCTATATCGTCTCGCAAACTCAAAATCTCGCTCATCATGTGCGGGAACCGCCATCACAGCCCCCGTCCCATACCCCATAAGTACGTAATCGGCAATCCAAATAGGAATCTCCTTATTGGTTACAGGATTCACAACCGACACACCCTTCAGCATCACACCCGTTTTTTCTTTCTTTTCCTGCCGCTCACGATCGCTCCTGTTTTTTACACTTGCTCTATAGTTTTGAACCTCATTCCAGTTTGAAATACGATCCTGAAATTCAGAAATGAGTGGATGCTCTGGTGCAAGAACTACATACGTCACACCGAATAATGTATCCGGTCGTGTCGTAAATACCTCAATTAGAGATTGGGAGTTAGGAATTAAGAACGTAATGATTGCACCGTTGGACTTCCCAATCCAATTCCGTTGCATTTCCTTAATACGTTCCGGCCAGTCAAGTCCTTCGAGATCATTTAAAAGTCTCTCCGCATATGCAGTAATCTTAAGCACCCACTGACGCAAATTCTTGTGTTCCACCTGAGTACCACACCGATCACATGCACCATCCACCACCTCTTCGTTTGCGAGTACTGTCTTGCAACTTGGACACCAGTTAACAGGAACTTCCGCATTGTATGCAAGTCCACGTTTAAAAAGTTCCAAAAAAATCCATTGTGTCCATTTATAATACTCAGGGTCTGTCGTATTCACTTCCCGAGACCAATCATAACTAAACCCCATCCGTTCTAATTGTGTTCGAAAATTTTTTACGTTTTTTGCAACAACCTTCTCTGGGTGAATCTTGTGTTTAATAGCGTAATTTTCCGCAGGAAGACCAAACGCATCCCACCCCATAGGATGCAACACATTAAACCCACTCATGCGCGAAACACGACTCAAAATATCGGAAGCAGTATACCCTTCGATGTGCCCCACATGAAGCCCATCTCCAGAGGGATAAGGAAACATATCGAGAATATATCTTTTTTTCTTCTTTCCACCATCTTCTGCCTTCCACACACTCCAACCCTCCTTCGCCCATTCTTTCTGCCATTTTTTTTCAATTTTTTGGTGATCGTACTTTTTCATACTACGTACTTACTTTACACAGAAAATATCACAAAAAAAGGACCCGCACAATGCGGGTTGTTTTATACGAGTATCGAAGACAAATCTCTGTACTATCATGTCTCCTCAAATATTGGAATAAAAATAATGTCAGGAGATGGAGATACACACATTTCAAATAGGCGCGCTGCCCCCTCTTCTTGTTCGGACGAGAGATACTTTTTTACTGAATAGTGTTGGCAAAGAAAATGAAAAAGTTCATGTTTGAGAATCTTTGGACCATCTCGAACCATATCACATTGCGCATCTCTTCCACGCACATAAATAGACCGAATAGGGTGCACATAAAACCCATCTGTACGCACACCATCTCTTAAACAGGAATCAAGAAATTCATGCGTACGTTCCTTAAAAAAATAAATGCTTACTGTTTTTGCTCCCCCTGGTTGTAATGAAATTTCCGGAAAAAATATTTCGAAAAAGAGAATAAACATACGAGAAACCTCATCAAAAACCCCATCAAACAATTCTACATTCGAGAGTACCAACCCTTCTTCGGAATATATTACGATATTCCACCCCACATCACATCGTTTATGTACACAACGCTTCTTAATAAAAGAGGAGAATAAAAAACACTTAATCGATAACGCATATCGCACGTACAAATTTTCAAGATAAAGGGCAAGTAAAATACACACCATGCCCCAACACAATATCAGAACTGCGAGAAAACCAAATTCAATCAATTCTCCCACCATCACCACCTCCTCAAGGAACTACTTTGAACAAATCACGAAATACTACAAAATTCAAGAAAAACAAAAATCCCCGTGCATCCGGGGACACTTTCTAGTTACTTCCTCTCCACTCTTTCAACAACGAGGGCGCTATGAAAATTATATGCATTCCACTCATCAACGCTCCGCGAAAGATTGTATACATTCCAAAGATGGTGAAATACTTCATGCCGAATCACATCCTCACTTTCTCCAACATAAAACTCGTATCCTCTAGATCTCAGCCCTATACTACAAAACTTTGCAGAGTAGTGCCCCTGTGTATCTTCCCTTTGCCACCTATCAAACTCCACATACGTTGGCTCGCTTAGAATGCTTACTGTAACCTTACTCTTCTCGCTCCCCCACGCCGGATCCCAATCAAGCACCGGATACCTTCTGTTCACGTAGTGTGGAAAATCATTGTATGCTCTCTGGATCAAGAGAGGCAACAAATGCTCCCCCTTTAATCTCACGCTCTTCTCCACACACACATCCACAACAAGACCCTCCACTTGAACACGCATCACGGGTCGCGTGTTCCAAGAGCCTGCGAGATAGGCGCCAAAATTGAAACCGCGCACAAAATCTCCACGCCCACATACCCAAATCATTAAGGTGAACAAGGTGCTATAAAACAGAAACCGGAAAACAAACCGTCTCATTCGAAACCACTCCTCTCAACGTACTATAAATATTATACAATATAAAAATAAAAATAGCAATATTCCTCTGCGGTCTTCCAAAAAACAGCACAACGTACTGTTTGGACAACACCATGTGTTACACTCCAAAAAATCTTTTTGTATTTTCGAATGTAATATGTTCCACCTCGACAAAAGGAGCGCCCTTGATCTCAGCTACCTTCTCCGCAACCTTTCCTACAAAAATAGGTTCATTGCGCTTTCCTCGATATGGTTCTGGAGCAACATAAGGAGCGTCTGTCTCGAGCATGATCCGATCGAGTGGCACGTACCGCACACGTTCACGATGTGCCTCTGCCTTCTCAAACGTAATCGCCCCTCCAAAACCGATATAAAATCCAAGATCGAGAAACTTCTTTGCAACTTCATTTGATCCTACAAAAAAGTGTAAAATTCCCGGATGCTCAGGAAGATTACGCGCCTCGGAAACAAGAATTGAGTAAAGATCAAGATAGGCATCATCATCCTTGTTGGGACGACAGTGAATCATCAAAGGTTTCTTATTGGTAACTGCCGCGCCCAACTGTTCCAAAAAAATTTCCTTCTCCTTTTGTTTTAAGGCGTCATCCTCGATACGAAAATAGTCGAGCCCGCACTCCCCGATCATTTTAAACCTATCGTCTTTAGCAAGTGTTCTAAATTTTTCTGCGTCAAATTCTTCGTGATAATCCTCACTTTTTTCCTGCGGGTCGCGATGTCGCACTAGGTTGGTGGGGTGAAAACCGAGCGTAGCAAATACACCTTGGTCACCATATTTCTTTACAAGTTCTAAGGCCGCAAGGGAACTTGTAAAGTCCACCCCAACATTTGCAAACCACACACCCTCATCCTGTGCCCTTTTTATTACCACATTACGATCTCCGTCATACGCCGCAAATTGTACATGTGCATGAGAATCAAATAACATAAAGTTGCCTATTAAGTTCATAAAAATTCTCGAATAGTTTTGCAACCAAAATCGGTCCTGTTCCTCCCGGAGTGGGTGTATAAAAGGATAATTTTTCAATATCGCCCTGCTCCGCATGCAAGTCCCCCCTCAATTTTCCATCAACAACACTCGTTCCAAAATCAATGACACCCGCCCCCTCTTTCAAAATGTGGGGATGAATGATCCCAGGATTTCCCGCCCCCACAATCACAAGATCGGCAGAGTGCAATCCACAGAGAGGATCCAACATATCACTTTTTCTGGTAAGCACGGTGAGCTCCTTCACTCTCCCCATGAGCCACGTCGCGATTGGCTTTCCAATCAAAAACCCAATACCCACAACAACCACCCTCACCTTTTCAAGTGCCACGCCTTTACGCTCGCAAATCTCCTGAACTACTGACACTGCAGGTGGTATTACTACACTATCTGCATTATAGAACGCCCCACGAGCAGATTCTCCAAGCACATCAATATCTTTCTTTGAATCTATTGCATTCAAAATCTCGTGTGCACCTAAATGCGTTGCAAGGGGCAATTGCACAAGGACCCCCCCGCAGCCGGACTCTTCTTGCACACGCACAAGCTTTTCAGTGATTGTGCCCTTTTCTGTGTGTATAGGCAATTGGTAAAGGCGGAACTCAATGCCCAGCTCTTGTGCAACACGTTCTTTCCTTTTCAGGAAACTAATTGAGGCAGGATCATCTCCCACCAAAAAAGCTGCCAAAAACTTCTCTGGCTTTTTCTGTCTCTTAAGCCCTTCTATAACTTCTCTTGCAATTTCTTTTCCTGAAACCACGTTGTTTTCAGATCTATATGACATACATTATTACCAAATAATCATAACCCAAACTAAAGATAGGTTTATATTGACGAAATTGCTATAACGTGCTACAACTCTTGCTAGAGACTGCGGGAGAAACCTCGTAGCAAAAGGAGGTCCACCGATGATCAAAGTGAATCTACTTCTAGAAGAGAGCGAAGAATCAAAAACCGGTTTCGACAAAGCAAGAGAAGTACTTGGTGTGATTGTAAGAATTGCGGGTATTGCCACTGCGCTCTTTGTGGGTCTGTGGCTGTGCCTCGTTGGTGGTGTTGTGCAAATCGTAAACGGCATTACACCGACCGTAAATTCAATGGATATCGGAATCGGTGTCCTAAGAATTATTGCTACGGCACCAGCCGGATGGGCCACGTTTTATCTCACGTGGATCATTGGTGGTATTATCATCGGCAGTTCCCATCGTACACCAAAAATCTGGCGGCGATAACAGAAAGCTGCATGTAAACTTTTAAGATCCTCTGGCAATGCCGGGGGTTTTCTTTTTTAATCTTTGCTCTCACTCTTTAGGAATCTAAATTTCCCAACTTCGATGAAAAAAATATTCAGTACCCCAAAAAGTACAAGAAGCACCCAATCGTGCGAAGAAAGCGGCACGGTGCGTAATAAACTAGAAGCCCAAGGAACATAAAGCGCAATCATATACAAACCTATACCAATAACAACACTTATATTGAGAAAAGCGTTTGAAAAAATATTGATAGACCAGATAGGTTTTCGAAGCGACTTGAGAGAAAATATATAAAACAATGAAGTAATACCAAGCCCAACAAAGACCATTGTCCGAGCGTAAGAGATATCTCCTGTATTTTTAAGATAAAAGTAGAAAATAGAGAACAAGACCGTATTCGTGACAATGGCAAAAGTAGTGATAAAAAGTTTCATTTCCTGTGTAAAAATTACTGCTCCACGCCTTGGTTTCCTTGCCATTACGTCCCCATCCTCTTTTTCAAATGCAAGCGCAACCGCAGGAAATCCTCCTTCTATAAGATTCACCCACAAAATCTGAACGGGCAAAAGAGGAAGTGGGAGCCCAAGAAAAACACTCCCCGCTATAAGCATAATCTCCGAAAACGCATCCGAGAGAAGAAACGTGATGGACTTCTTTACATTATCAAGAATAATTCTTCCCTGACGAATCGCCTCAACAATAATCGCAAAACTGTCATTCAAAAGCACAAGATCGGCCGCCTCTTTTGCAACCTCGGTTCCAGATCCAAGCGCAACACCAAGATCCCCTCTAATAAGAGAAGGCGCATCATTTATACCGTCTCCCAGCATTGCAACCGTCTCCCCATTCTTTTGCAGCGCTGTCACAATATTTACCTTATCCTCAGGAGAAACACGAGCAAAAATGTCATACTCATTAACAATGCTTTGAAGATCCTTCGGAAGATCCCTTCCTTCAATAATCCGCTGCTCATCTTTCAAAATTCCCAGTTCTCTGCCAATGTATGCCGCGGTATTCCTATGATCCCCTGTCACCATAACAACACGCACTCCGGCACGCTCTGAAGTACGCACTGCATCAAACGCCTCTTTGCGAATTGGATCCGAAAACAATATCAAAGAAAGAAAAGTAAGGTCACCAATCATATCGCGCTCAAGATATTCGAGAGAAGAGGAGACATCCTTGTATGCAAGCATAAGCACTCGAAATCCCTCCCCAGCGAAATAAGCAACGCTATTATACAACTCATCGCGCACGCGCTTATCTATCACCACGTCCTGAAGCAGCACATCGGGGGCGCCAAAAACAATCACAACGTTTCTCCTATCATCAATCCTATGAAGCGCTGCAGAATATTTGTATTGTGAACGGAACGGCAACACGTCGACGCGTGGCATACTCATATCCAAATCTGCCTTATCTATTCCTACTTCATGAAGCGCATATAAAATCGCTTTATCAAGCGGCTTTCCTCTCATCTGCCATTCATCGCGTGGAGCAGAAGGGTTTTCTATAAATGCCTCGGAAAGAAGACCGAGGTAACGAAGAGTGAGTAGTTCATCTGTTACACCTTTTCTCTCGATTACCTTTAACAACTCCTCCATCTCAATAATTTGCTTGGGAGAGAACACGATCCCCACAAGACGCAAAACTCCTTCTGTAAGCGTAGCAGTCTTATCTGCAGCTATAACCGTTGTTTCCCCCAAGGCCTCTGCGGCAACCATCCGGCGCACAAGACCACCCTTTTTAAGAATACGCTCGGCGCCAATTGCAAGAGCAATGCTTAACGCAATAGGCAAACCCTCTGGCACCGCTCCGACAGCAACGGCAATCGAGGTTAAAAACATGTCTGCAATATCATGTCCCAAAAACAACCCAAACACAAAAAGTAGAGCGGAAGCTCCAACAAAAGCAACACCCAGTATTCTCGCAAGAGAAGAAAACTTCTTCTGCATAGGGGTAACATCCCCCCGCTCACCACGCTTTACCAATTCCCCTATCTTTCCAAACTCGGTTTTAGCACCAGTTTCAACAACTATTGCCTCCACCATACCACTTTCAATAAGTGTACCCATGAACACCATATTTACACGATCAGCAAGAACCGTATCTCCACCAAGAACCACCGCCTTCTTTTGTACAGGAAACGACTCACCTGTAAGCAAAGACTCATTCACTTCACAATGCACAGCACGCAAAACTCTCGCATCGGCAACCACACGCTCCCCTTGGCGGATTAATAGGACATCCCCGGGAACAATGAATTCTGCATCAATTTCGTGAACAGCACCGTCACGCCTCACCACGGCCCTTTTATCCACATGCTTCTTCAACTGTTGCAATATACGAAACACCTTAAACTCCTGAATAAATCCTATGATTACATTCAACATAATGATGCCAAAAATTAAAAAGGCATCTACCTGATCCCCCAAAGCAAAAGAAGCAATGGCCGCAAAAGAAAGTATGGCAACAAAGATGTTTGCAAACTGCCGAAAAAAAATGTGCAACACCCCCTCTCCATTCTTCTCCGGCAACACATTCAATCCGTACTCACGAATGCGCTGTTCTGCACTACTAGAAGAGAGACCCTCGTGGGAAGAATGTAACACCGAAAAAATCTCTTCTAGAGAGAGGGCATACCAACTTTGTTGTAACGTATTCCTCATAATTCCTCTACGCTAAGCAAAAAACATAAGGGATAGGACAAATAATACATAAAGACTAATCATAAAATATCCCTCCCTTTTCGTAAGAACACGTCCCGAAAAAGAAAATACAGTAAAAGCAATAAGTGCAACAAGAAGAAAAAAACTAATCAAATACAGTGCCGCGTGTGAAGAAACCACAATAGGACGAAATAATGCCACAATACCTACGATTAAAGAATTTGCAGCAGCACTACCAAGAACATCTCCAAATGCATAATCCTCGCCAGATTCTTTTCGCGACTGATACGCAAGAACAAGCTCTGAAAGGTTAGTCCCCACTGAAAAGAGTAGAAGTCCGACAAAGAATGGTGCGATGTTTGCATCGCGCATAACTTGTTCTGCAATATCAACGGCGTAGTGAGAGGAAAGTACGAGAGCAACCAAAGAGACAATCAGCATTCCGATGCTTCGCACCACCTCAACCCGATTGTCTGCGAGCGTACGCAATGTATCATGCGCAGACAGATGTGCCCCATGAACGACCATCATGCATAAATATCCAAAAAACACAGCCACAAGGACACCGCCATCCATCCGAGAAAGCGTACCGTCTATTGCAAGTACAACGGGCAACAACATTACGATACCCAACAAAATCACCTCGAATTTACTGATAGACCGCAAAACATAAATTGAAGAGCGCATTACCGCGGAAAGACCGGTTACAAGTGTCAATAGCACAAAACTCGCTCCAAGAAGGTTCCCTAAGGACAATGTTGGGATGTTATCAATAACGGAGTTGAGTCCAACCAAAAACTCCGGAGTTGATGTCGCAAGACCCAATACGATAAATCCGATTACAAAACTCCCAACTTGAAGACGGGCCCCAATATACGCAAGCGCATTCACGGTTGTTCTTGCCGCCCAACCAAGAACCACAAACAAAAAAAGAAGTAGTGTGATCTGTAATGCCATACTAGACAAAACTTATGTACGCTTAATATGACTCATAGCATATTGAAGCGTAGCATCCGTTTTCTTATGAGGATTTAAAACATTCTGAGGGTCAAAAATATGCTTAACCTGTTTAAAAATGTCATATACCTCGCTTCCATACATATCGCGCAAAAAGGGACCTCGTATCATTCCATCATTGTGTTCTCCTGTGATGGATCCCCCGAACTCAAATACGAGTTCATAAACTTTTTGAGCCAATTCCGGGATAATCTCTCTTGATTTAGGATCGGCAAGATTCATAAGAGGGATAATATGAAAATTGGCATCACCCGCATGCCCCGCAATGGTGTATGTAAGATTATAGGGAGAGAGAATCTCCTCAAGTCTTGGCAAAAAGTCTGGAAGCTGTTCTGGACGCACCACCATATCATCTATAAAGGGAGCGGTGTGTCGATTTTTTATATGTTTACGAAGGAGGCTAAAACTCTCACGGCGAATAACCCAGTATTTTTGGGCCTCTTCTTCAGATGTGGTAACCCTCGTTTTTACCCCCAGTTCACCGAGATCCTTCATTGCGCGAAGTGCTTTTGCACGCGCCTCCTCCCCACTCTCACCAGTAAACTCGGCCATAAGTACCAACTTTGGCATTCCTCCAGTAAGGAACATGAACGCCTCCGGCAGAAACTGAAATGCGATTTTAAAAATATTTGCTTTAAAGAACTTGATAACATCTGGAAAAAACTTAATAGCAAGACGAAGAGTATTGTCATCGTATGACTCAAAACTCTCAGGGTGATGCCCCAGAACAATGCTGATTAGTTTTGGAAGCTTCTTTAAGTCTTTGAGGAAAATTACCAAAAGGTTCGAATGGGTATTAGGTTTTACAAGACGCACACCCACCTCAGTGATGACTCCCAGCGTCCCCTGCGATCCTACAAAAACCTTTGTAAGGTCAAAAATGCCTGTTTCCCGATTCCAAACATCCCATATTTGGTATCCTGCTGAGTTTTTAGAAACAGAAGGACGGGCTTTTGCAATTGTTTCATAATGTGTATCAAGTAGGTCATACATATCCCGATAAATCTTCCCTTCCAAGGTGTGAAGCTGTTTTTTCCCCTCAAGCTCATCTTTATTAAGCGGACGGAACGAATATTCATTTCCATCCACCAATACAACTTTAAGTGTGTTTACATATCGTATTGTCTGGCCATACACAAGCGTTTTTTCTCCCCCCGCATTATTCGCAACCATCCCCCCTACCGTACATATTTCACGCGAGGCAGGATATGACGGAAGCAGAAGATTGTATTTGAGAGATTCTCGTTCAAAGTCTCTATAAAATACACCCGGTTCTACAATAGCGTACCCACCACCCCCGTCACCATGTTCAATCTTTTTAATTTGGTTAAAATGGCGCGTCATGTCTATAACCACAGATTCCCCAATCGCAGCACCACTCATGTCAGTACCTCCAGACCGCGTGGTAAGGGAAAAATGGCCCTCCGGGCTTTGAACAATGAATGTCATAATTTTCCCAATATCACTTGAATCTTTCGGGTACGCAACCACTTCAGGCTTCAACTCAAAAATGCTGGCGTCATGACTATAACGCTCTAGCGTCTCTTCTCTTGGGTCAATTTCACCCTGAATCACATAACCAAGCTGGGTTTTTAAATCCATAATTTAATTTGTGAGGCCTTAACAAAACGAAAACGTGGGTTGTTGTAGTAATCAAACACGATACAAATTTTTAATTATCAATTTTAAATTTTCATTCAATTTTCAAAAAGTTAATTTTCAATTAGAAATTCTAAAAATTGAAAATTCACTGAAAATTGGAAATTAGAAATTGAAAATTTAGGCTATTACCGTATTGGGAACTTTTTGCAGAGCGTTTTTACTTGGGGTAGAACATCTTTCTTCTCCACCAAAACTTCGTGAATGAGTTGTGCGATTTTCTGCATTTCCTTCTCTCTCATCCCCCTTGTCGTAAGAGCAGGAGTCCCAAGCCGAACACCAGATGGATCCATAGGGGAACGCGTATCATAAGGAATTGTGTTCTTATTTACAATTATACCATTTTTCTCGAGCGCATCGCTCGCATCCTTTCCACCGACACCATGTGCAAAGGTATCCACAAGAAGCAAGTGTGTATCAGTGCCGCCTGACACAACTCTCCATCCCAGCCTCTTTAGCTCTGCCGCCAACGTTTTTGCATTTAATACAACGGCTTTTGCATATGCCTTAAATGCTGGCTGAGCCGCCTCAAAAAGCGTGGTTGCAATTGAAGCTATGGCGTTCATGTGCGGACCGCCCTGTAGCCCTGGAAAAACCGCCCGATCAATTGCCTTCGCAAGATCTGACTTACAAAATATCATCGCCCCACGAGGGCCACGCAACGTCTTGTGCGTTGTCGAAGTAACAACGTCTGCGTATACAAACGGACTCGAGAGAAC
>CAYLXU010000009.1:0-8209 GCA_964388055.1 uncultured Candidatus Saccharibacteria bacterium
CGTATCCTCCAACATCGACTTACTCTGCTCTGCCTGTTTCATGAGTTCTGACATTTGCTCCGGCGACATGTTTTTCATCATCTCTGACGCCATTTTAAACTGGTCGAATAATCCCATACATTTTTATTTATTATTTTTTAATCTATGTTCTTTTTTAATTTTCCAATAAAGGTCCTCCGTTCCTGGTTCTTTAGAATGATTCCGCATCAACCGTGCTGGATACTTTTTTGCAACCTCTTTCAACTTATCGTAAATAATTCTTTCTGTATCAGTTTCCAAAAGAACAGACATCTCTAGACAATAAATAAGGATATCGGCAAGCTCTTTCTTAATTTCTGTAAGCCGCTTTCTATCCTTCTTCACCTCCTCGAGAGAGGGGTTATCCCACTGAAATAATTCAAGAAGTTCGGCTCCCTCAATCATGATAGACTTCGCAACATCTCCTGGACGAAGATTGTGCCAATTTCGATCCCTCAAGTGTTTATAAATTTTCTTTTCCAGATCCTTCATTATTATCGATAGTACGCATCTAAGAGCCTTTTTACAAGCACATTTACATCCTTGCGGCTTTTTTTGCGCATCTCTAGGTTAGGGATACCCACGTCATCGTCTTCAGATTCATACACCAAGCGTTCGCTGGGCTGTGCTTTTGCAAAAACGTCCTCCGACCGTTTTTCTACGCCACTCAAATCTTTATTATAATATAGGGGAGGAACACCCTCTCCACCCCAAAAGATTTCTATCCCAAAATTGTTTTTATACATTTGTTTCGTTTCTTCCGGATCCCTCCACGATGCATCCATTCCGACCGCCGCGACGTCAAAAGAAAGACCAACACTGCCAAATACCTTACGAAACATCTCAAGTGTAGAACCGGTTGAGATAGTGTCCGTAACAAGAAGCGCCTTAACATCCTCGCCAGAATCAAAACGAGAAAGAATTTTCTCTTTCAGCAGTAATGACATCTTCTTCATCTTTCTCTCTCCAAGTTTCAAAAATGGCGACACCCCTCCTGCAACAAAAAGAATGCGCGGCTTAAGATACCCCAATTTTCCATAAATCTCATCTATTACCTTCCGCATTATAAGTGTAGGGATTCTCCCCGAAGCGTCATCCCCAACAATAAGACGATATTCATTCTTTTCCAAATGAGGACGTAACTCCTCCAAGATCTGCCTTAAGGATTCCTCGAGCTCGGCAATCTCCTTATAGTGTATTCTGTCGGGGGTTTTTTGTGTATGTATCCCTTCTTGTGGCATATCTAAAAAAGTTCAAAATCGATCATTTTAACCGTTGTATCTTCAGTCACCTTATCACCATAATATTCTCGATATATCCCAAACATTTTTTCCCTACTCTCAAAGCGTTCATGTCCACCAAAATCAGAATCAGTAATATCTCCTAGGCTCTTTTCCCTCACAGCAATAACTCTCCCACGAGCAAACTCGCCACCCGTTTTTTGGTTTATAAGAATCAACTCATCACCTATACTTAAATCCTTGTCGTCAAATAACCGCCACGTAGAGGTTTTTTCTCCAGAAAGCACCAGTGAAACTAAATTTTCTGCAAATTTAAGCGTTTTCATGATTGATAAACCTTCTGTATTTATTTCCTAGTCCAAGGCAGTTTAAATTCTCCAACATAGATTTTGGGGCCACCATATTGATCCGCTGTAATATCAACAATCTCCCCATCGAGAAGTAAATAGGTGTGGTTGTGACCATCATATTGCCCCCGCACAACCTCCCCACCAAGAACTCTTTGTAAATAAACTGAGGTCAGTCCACAATTTAATCTTGGAAATATTTTTTCAGCCTCTACAACAAATTCTTCCCCATCCACCCAGGGATTATATTTAGAGTATACCTGAGCAAGCTCTTCTTTTGGAATCAACTTTTGTTCAAATTTTGCCCTAACATTTTCGGCAACATCTTGCACGTTAATTCTCCTACTTTCCATGGCATTTTTCGAATTGTCTTCCGCTACCACAGAGACACAGCTGATTATTTTTACCCCCCGGAATCGCTTCGCGATCACGGGATTTTTGATACTTCTCAACAAGCCAAGAACTCGATTGTACTTTCCCCCCTCGCCCTATGTTAAATATCATTTTACACCCAAGGTCCTTACACACTTTTGCTTCGGGTATATTTTTTCGCGTTCTGTCTCCTCCGTTTACAAACACGTGTGGACGAAGGCGTATAAGGTCTTCGCACACACTACGATCTTCATCATCCCTCCCGTGGCGCGTAATTATTACCTTATCAACACATCCGAGCGCTTCAATAAGTTCCTTGCGTTCTTTCTGCGACATAAACACAAATCCCTTCTTCTTTTTCAGCCAATTGTCATTATTCAAAATAACAACAAGTTTATCACCGAGAGCTTTTGCCTCCTGCATCATTCGCACATGACCAATGTGTAACGGATCAAACCCCCCACTTACTGCAACAATAATTTTTTCTTTTTTTCCTTTAAACGTATTGAACCCAATCATTGCAAAAAAAATAATTACTTCAACTATAAACAACACTGAAAAAAAATTCTAGTATCTCAAATAAAAAAACCACCCGAATATCTCGAAAGGGTGGTCTAAAAACTATTTCTTGTGTTGCGCCAGCACATTAGCAACGGCAACAAAATGTTTGCACGACTTGCACGAAGAAGAAGAATTTGGAATAAGATCGCTATTCAAACATGTATGCGCAGCAACAACTGTTTGTTCAACCCACGTATCGTCTCCCTCATAAGAAATGATTTGTGTTGAAAACTGTAACCGATTCCCAAACTCAGGCAGGGTATCGTCTGCATTTGCGTACACAAAATATCCGATAGGTGACACACGAAACCCAATCCTGCGCAAAAGCCATTGATAGATTTCAATCTGACGCTTGTATCCCTCCCTATATTCACCATCAAGGGTGATAGGCTTTCTCGTGCTTGTCGACTTGTAATCCACCACAAAAAGTGTCCCATCTGGAGCAATCCACACGTCATCGACCGCACCAGTGATAATAAAATTAGTTGATCTGTGTAGAAACCGAATACCCTTAAAATTCTCCCGCCACACATCTAGATCTGTGTGCGCAAACGGAATTGCATCAATCCCATACTGCTCCATAAGTGGGTGTGGCTTTCCTTGAGCTCGGTACACATCAAACTCCTTCTTGAAGAGTGTATCGACAGCAATGTTGAGGTTAAACTCAAGCCCCCCGATTCCACCAATACCAAGACGCCTATCAAGATAAAAACAACGAGGACACCCAATAAAAAGATCGATCTTAGAACGACTTAGTGGAAAAGGATCCTTTGATCCGGGAACGTAAATATTCTTTTTCCTTGACTCAAAACCCATCTTCCATTCCTCCTCGCACCTTTAGAGCGCAACCGCCCACAAGAACTGGGGGTATATTACAACACATTTTTCAAAGACACAAGAAAACCGCCTTTTTGGCGGTTTATTGGTTTTTGGGTTGCTTCAATTCTTCTTTAAGACGCAGTCGATATGCACGACGAATACCAGCCTCCGCAAACCTCCGCTTCTCTTCCTCAGTCTCAGGCATAATGGGACAAATCTGTTGTGGCTTGCCTACGGCATCAACTGCGACAAAAGTAAAATAGGTAGAAAATACATGTCGCATCTCGTCGGTATGCAAATTATGCGCAAACACCTTTACGCCAATTTCCATGGATGTATTCCAAACGCGATTCACCGCTGCCTTAAATACAAGCGTATCCCCACGTCGTGCAGGCGCAAGAAACTGAGCAGTATCCATAGATAGCGTCACACACACTTGACTGCTGTGCCGTTGTGCAACCACACCAGCAAGTCTGTCCGCGATCTCTAAAATACGACCACCAAAAGCTGTTTCGTATGCGTTTAAATCGTCCGGAAAAATTTGATATGGGTAATATTCAATAGCAGAACCAGAAACGATCTTCATATCTAAAGGACCCATTACGATCCATTCCTTACTGGAAAAAGAATAACAATTTTGGTAACGGGAGAGGTACGAGCATATCTGTCCCTGCCAACATCAATATGAACAATCTGTGAGCCAATGCTAAATTCTGAAGAAACTTGCCTTAAGCCCCTATACCCCATATGCGACGCCAGAAAGCACTTATATCGAACAATGTGCGCCAAACAATGCTCGGCATCTTCAATCTCAAAAAGATATTTATTTCCCGACTCAGTTGTAATAATAAGGATTGTCCCCTTCTGCAGAGAAGAAATAAGTACAGCATCCACTTCCATTCCACCTTTTTGAACTAATACATCAATAAGCTCTTGTGTTGCCGTCTTAAGCATCCTATTTTCCCCTTTCATAGAACCAAAAAAACCTTACAATAAAAAACCAAAAAAGAAAACCCCTTGCAGGGGTTCCGTTGAAGTTCTGAATCATACCTCTGTGTGCACCATCACTCCAGATGGATACTCACCCGTAAAGGGCCCGCAGTAAAATGTATCACTGGTAAGCGGAGAACCCTCTTGCTTCACAGAGAGCACAGCCTGCACCACAGAATCTAGGGAAAGATATCCTAAATAATCGAGGCCAAGATCTTTACAAATCGCATCAACGTCTCCATTAACCTTCTCCGCGATAAGCTCACCACGATCACGATAGGTATCAATGCCATAGAAATCAGGATATCGATATATGGGAGAAGCGATAAGAGTAAAAACAGAAAGCGCTCCACCACGACGCAACATATCCACCACAACCCTTTGCGTATTTCCTCGCACAAGCGAATCATCAATAAGTACCACACGTTGTCCCTTAAGCTGCGTTTCGCGTGGGTTAAACTTTAAATTAAGATATCGTTGTCTCATCTCGTGGACTGGCTCGATAAAAGTCCTGCTTACCGTGTGAGGACGGAAGAGCGCCCATGGTCTAAACCTCACCACTTTTCCCAACTCCAACATCCGCTCGTAATATCCAATTGCTGCCTCATTTCCAGAATCCGAAACGGGAACAATAATATCACCGGCAACAGAATGCGTCTCTGCAAGTTTCCTTCCCATCTGATATCGGGCGGCGCCAGCCTCAACCCCATGAACCACACTGTCTGGTCTCAAAAAATAAATATACTCAAAAATATCAAATTTAAGGGAATATTCTTCCGTCCAACGTCGTCCCCAATATCCATTCTTGTATACGTAGAGAATCTCCCCGGGCTTCACATCTGAAATATACTTAACACCCAGCTGATCAAGCACACAACTCTCAGATGCGATAATGCAATCATCTCCACGAAAACCAAACTGCAATGGATGAAATCCAAACCTATCTGAAACAACGTACAACCCCTCACCAAACACGCAAATCAAGTTAAAAGATCCCTGCAAACGATGCGCAACATCGATTAAGGCGTCTTCAAAAGTTTCTCGTTCCGAACAAGAAATGAGTTCAACGATAAGATGTGTGTCTGAAACATTTTGGACAGTGCCAAGACAACGCCTCAACTCATCCACGTTCACAAGATTTCCGTTGTGCACAAGAGCAAACTCCTTTTCACGAAACACTCCATGGATAGGTTGTATATTTTTAGTATTTCCTGCCCCGGATGTACCATAACGCACCTGCCCAACCCCAATTGTTCCATGAAAAAACTCTAACGCGAATGATCCAAATACTTGAGGAACCTCCCCCGCACCAGCAATTCTTTTTAATCCGTGTGATCCAAGAACAGTTACGCCAGCACTCTCCTTACCCCGATGTTGCATACTCATAAGCCCAACATAGAGATCAGAAGCAGCATCAGCTCTTGCATTAACAACTCCAATAATGCCACACACATGCATCAACCTCCCTTTTAAAAAGAGCTGGGTACATTATAATACAATCAAGCACGATTTAAAAAACTCGCACTTTGCGAGTTTTTTAAATTTTCAATTCACAATTAGATGCTCTATTTCAATATCTCCTCTGAATTTCTCAGTAATGCCATATCTTTTTGCCGCAAATCATCAAGTACAGCAAGACCTCCTTGTGAAGCGATAGTGGCTCCGAGGTGGTGTCCGGAAGAAACATGTGGCAGTAACACGTAATCCGCCCCCTCTTTGTAAAGACAAAGCGCATCCTCCTCACTTTCTGCCCGCAAAATAAGTTTTGGACGAGGCAACAAATCTTTGCATAAACGAACTAAGAGGATATCATCCTCCATCCCCGGAATTGTCGAAATAACAAGTCGGGCCTCCTTAATATTTGCCTTCTCAATCACTTCGCCATCTCCTACATCGCCAAAAATACACGCATACCCCTCCCCTCTCAGCTTTTGCACCACTTCGGGGTCAAAATCAATAACCAACAAATCTTCCTTGTTCAAGTGGCGCGCAATACTCCTTCCCGTACGATGATAGCCGATAAGGATAATGGGTTTTCTAAACAACATCGTAGCCTGTCCCTCCTCCCTCCTTTTTCGTCGTTCAAATATAGCAAGATATTTTGCAACCCGCGCAAAAAGGGTGTATGCATGCACAATAGCATATGCGGAAAGAATAAATGTGGTAATACCAACAGCAGTAATCATTCCAACCACACGTTCATCTAAATGTCCTAACTTGAGTCCCACTGCAGCAAGAATAAGACTAAACTCAGAAATCTGTGCAGCAGTGACACCAGTAAAAAAACTAGTTCTTCTTGAATATCCCATGCTTCCCATAATCACAAGAATAATAAGCGGGTTCCCAATAAGCACAAACAAAGAAAAGAGAATAACAGGAATGGCCAAACCTTCTATGTTTGAAAGCACTAAAGAGGATCCCAACATCACAAAAAACACCACCATAAAAAAATCTCGAAGCGGGCGAATACGGTTTGCAATTTGAAATGCCAAAAAAGAATTTCCAAGCGCCAACCCCGCTAAAAATCCAGCAATCTCTATCGAAAACCCTAACCAATGCACGAGTGAGGCAAAGATAAATAACCACGCAACGCTACTCAGAAACAACAACTCTTGGGACCCCCCCACTGCCCGCAAGAGGGTGGGAAAGACCTTCCGACTCATAAAAAAAACAATGTAAAGCAAAACAACCGCCTTAAGCATGGCAAACAAGAGAGCGGGTCCGGAAAAACCGCCCCCCTCTCCCAATGCGGTAAGTGTGGTAAGTACTAGAAGGGCTATTACATCCTGAACCAAAAGCATTCCCACACTCAGCTTTCCATACAAGCTCTCAAGTTCTTTTCTGTCGGTAAGCAATTTTACTACCACCACGGTACTTGAAAATGCAAGTGCAATTCCTATATACGCGGACGCAAGATCGGAAAAACCAAGTGTGCGGGAAATAAAAAACCCCACAGACGCAGTTACAAACACTTGAAAAAAACCAATGATAAATGCCGGCTTGCCCACAAACCGTAACGAGGTGTAATTAATTTCAAGCCCCACTAAAAATAGAAGAAACATTACACCTAAATCAGAAAATACTTTAAACACCTCCTTGGGAGAGGTGCCGAAGAAATGAATCGCCCCCACAACAAGTCCTGCCGTAAGATATGCGACAACAAGGGGCTGTTTTAATGCCCGCGCAATAAGCCCAAAAAATGCCGCAAGACAAATAATAAACGCAAGCTCAAAAATACCTGTGGTCATGATCCTATTGTATCACGAATCAGTAGAAGATAATTTTATTCACCAAATCGTATTACCCCAACTCTTCGCAGACATCATCGACATACGCACAATACTGACATGAAGAAACTTTTTCCGGAATATGGTCTGCATTAAGGCATCTGTGTGCGTCAAAAATAACCGGCTCAACCCACACATCACTCCCTGTATAAGAAAGAAGTTGCACATCAAACTCCAACCTTCCGTCAAATGCCTTTCTATCCGTCCTCCCATTTACATACACAAAATACCCCGTATCAGAAACCTCAAAGCCCTTCTGTCGCAAAAGCCATTGATAAATTTCCATCTGGCGCTTATACGCACTCCTATACTCTTCATCAAGAGTTATTTCTTTCGTCGTGCTCGTGGCCTTGTAGTCCACAACAATAAGCTCCCCTCTGTGACTCATCCATATATCGTCTACCGCACCAAACACGAGTAAATTAGTAGGTGTGTGCAGAAATTGCACGCCCACAAAGTTTTCTCTCCACTCATCAAGATCTTCATGCGCAAACGGGATTGCATCAACACCGTGTTGCTGCATAAGGGGATGCGCCTCCGCCCTCACACGATGAATATCAAACTCTTTCTTAAG